>CAKSSY010000052.1 GCA_934489945.1 uncultured Eubacteriales bacterium | reverse complement strand
CGGCTTCGTGAATGTATACCGCTTTGTTTTTCGGCAGAACCGATAAGAACTGAAAGAGAGGCTTAAATCATGAAAAATTTTTCCGAGGAAATCCGCCGTGTCGGCGGGGCTTTGACGCTTTGCGCAGCGGGGATGATATTGTTGGGGATTCTTCTGATTGTTTTCCCCGATACGCTTCTTCTGGCGTTTTGTTACATTGCAGGCGGACTCGCGCTTGCTTTCGGTCTGGGAAAGCTGATTGCTTATTTTGTGCGGCAGAAGAACGGATTTGTGTTTACGTTTGATGTGGGGGTTGCTGCGGCGTCGCTCACGGTCGGACTTCTGCTTCTGCTTTGCCCCCTCCGTGTGGCATCGCTTTTTCCTACGATAATGGGCGTACTTCTGATCGTGGACGGCATTTTCAAAATCAAACTCGCCGCGGATGAGCAAAAGGCGAACGGCAAGGCGGCTTGGCTTTCCTTTGCGTTTGCTGTACTTACCTGTCTTGTCGGACTGTTTCTTTTCCTTCATCCGATCGACGGGGTGAAAATCATGATGGTGATACTCGGCGTATGGCTTGTCATGAACGGAATCGGCGATCTGTGGTCGATATTTTCCGGGGCGCGTCGGCTCGGTCCTTCGGACAAGAAGGAAACAATCTATGTCGAATTCCGCGATCCCGACGAAAAGAAATAAGAAACCGGGGATTTCTTCCGACGGTATGAGAATATCCGCACGGTCGGGCAACAGGGTCCTTTGAGGGCTGACGGTATATCACGCAGAAAAGGGAACAGGGTCAGAATGGTAGATTTTACAAAAGAAATGAAGAAGGAGTATACCATTATTGCGCCGGACATCTTTCCGACGCATATGGAGTTACTTGAGGGGGTGTTCCGGCTTTACGGGTATCACCTTGTTGTGGCGCACTATGAGGGGAAGGAGGTTATTGACACCGGACTCAAATATCTGCATAACGATATGTGTTATCCGGCTGTTTGCAGTCTCGGGCAACAGATATATGCCCTTCGTTGCGGCGATTTCGATCCGCACAAAACCGCACTGATTCAGTTTCAGACAGGCGGCGGTTGCCGGGCATCCAATTATATTTTTCTTCTGCGGAAGGCTCTTGAAAACATGGGGATGGAATATGTTCCCGTGATTTCACTGAGTTTTGGGGGCTACGAAAAATACAGCGGTTTCCGCATTACGCCGCTCATGTTTGCCACGGGACTTCGCAGTATTCTTTACGGAGATATGCTTCTTCTCCTGAAAAACCAATGTCTGCCCTACGAGAAAAACAAAGGGGACACCGAGAGAGTGGTACATAAATGGATTGCCCGGCTGACGGCACAGTTTGCCAAAAGACAGGGACTGACCTCATTTGCCATGAAAAAGAACCTGCGCGCCATGGCGGCGGATTTCCATGCGATCGAGCGCGTGGAAAAGAAACTGACCAAGGTCGGAATTGTGGGGGAGATTTATGTCAAATACTCTTCCTTCGGCAACAACGGTCTTGAAAAGTTTTTGCTGTCGCAAAATTGTGAATACATGGTGCCGGGCGTGTTGGGCTTTTTCCAGTATTGCTTTGCCAACGGCGAAACCGATTTTTCGTATTACGGCGGAAGCCGCATCCTGCGTGCTTTCTATCAGATTGCCGAAAAGACAGCCGCACGTTGGGAAGAGTGGCTTGTCGATGCCTTGCGGGATTATCCCGAGTTTGCCGCGCCGGTGTCTTTTGAGGAAGTGAAACGTTTGGCGGACAGAGTGATTGACCGCGGCGTAAAAATGGGAGAGGGCTGGCTCCTTCCCGGGGAAGCCGCCGAGCTGATTGAAAAGGGGTATGACAACATTATCTGTGCCCAGCCGTTCGGATGTCTGCCCAATCATATTGTGGGAAAGGGAACCATCCGTCGTCTGCGGGAGCTTTATCCCGATGCCAACATTTTTCCCATTGATTATGATGCGGGGGCATCCCGTGTCAATCAGGAAAACCGCATTAAGCTGATGCTGGCGATTGCGGGAGAAAAGGAGGCAGGCGTATGAAAAGACTTGGTCTTGACATCGGTTCCACGACCGTCAAGTGTGTTTTGGTTGACGAGGACTTCCGGGTTCTTTATACCGCTTACGAGCGGCACTATTCCCGTATGGCGGAAGTTGCGGGAAAAATTCTTTCCGATCTTGTTCCGCAGTATCCTGACGAGACTTTTTCGGTTACTGTGACCGGATCGGCGGGGATGGGGTATGCTGAAAAGCTCGGGATTCCGTTTGTGCAGGAGGTTTACGCGGAACGTCTTGCGGCGGGACGGTTGCACCCGGGAACCGATGCTGTCATTGAACTCGGCGGAGAGGATGCGAAAATTCTTTTCCTCACGAACGGCTTTGAGATGCGGATGAACGGTACCTGTGCGGGCGGTACCGGTGCTTTTATCGACCAGATGGCAACGCTTTTGCAGATGACTCCGGACGAGATGAACGAGGCGGCTCTCGGTGCCACCGATGTTTGTCAGATTGCCTCTCGCTGCGGCGTGTTTGCCAAATCCGACATTCAGCCGCTTCTCAATCAGGGCGTGGAGAAAAACAACATTGCGGCAGGTATTTTTCATGCCGTGGTTTGTCAGACGGTCGGCGGATTGGCACAGGGGCGGCGTATTACCGGAAATGTATTGTATCTGGGGGGACCTTTGACCTTTCTTCCTGCTCTCCGTGCCGATTTTGACAAGGTCTTGGGGCTGTCGGGAATCTGCCCGGAAAACGCGCTCTTTTATGTTGCCGTCGGGGCGACCTTTGCCGGGATCGGCAAGGATATGACCTTGGACGGACTTCGGACGGCGTTTCTTTCTTCCGGCGGCAAGGCGTCATACAGTCACACCGAGCCGCTTTTTGCGACAGAGGCGGAATACGAGGATTTTCAGACTCGCCATCGGGCGGCATCCGAGGGAATCCGCGAACTGGACGCGCCCACCGGTGAGATGTTTCTCGGCATAGATGCCGGTTCTACCACTGTAAAGTTGGCTCTTTGCGATGCACAGGGCAATCTTTTCCGTCCGTTTTATGCACCCAACAACGGACAGCCCGTGGACTTGATCCTGACCTATCTTACCTCGCTTTATCGCGATTTTCCCGACATCCGAATTGCCGCTTCGGCGGTTACGGGTTACGGGGAGGAATTGGTGAAGGCGGCATTCTCGGTGGATATGGGAATTGTAGAAACCATTGCGCACTATACCGCTGCAAAGAAATTTCGTCCCGATGTCGACTTTATTCTGGATGTCGGCGGGCAGGACATCAAGTGTTTCAAAATTAAAAACGGCGCGATTGACAATCTGTATCTCAACGAGGCGTGTTCATCGGGATGTGGTTCGTTTCTTCAGACGTTTGCCGCGGCTTTGGGGTATTCCGGCGCGGATTTTGCAAAGCTCGGGCTTTTTGCCAAGGCTCCCGTCAGTCTCGGTTCGCGTTGTACGGTCTTTATGAACAGCGCGGTCAAGCAGGCACAGAAGGACGGTGCACGCGTGGAGGACATTGCCGCCGGACTGTCGGTCAGTGTGGTGAAGAATGCACTTTATAAAGTGATTCGCTGTGCTGACGCTTCGTCGCTCGGCAAAAATATTGTGGTGCAGGGAGGAACTTTCCTGAATGACTGTGTTCTGCGTGCTTTTGAGAAGGAGACGGGGCAGGAAGTGATTCGTCCGAAGTATGCTGCCCTGATGGGAGCATACGGCGCGGCACTGTACGCACTTGAACACCGTGGAGCGGTATCCGGAATTCTGGATGCGGCGGGCTGTGAAAATTTTAAGCATGAGGTGCGCCGGATGACCTGCGGCGGTTGTCAGAATCACTGTCACCTTACCGTCAACACCTTTTCGGGCGGGCGACGCACGGTGGCGGGAAACCGTTGCTCCAAACCTACGCGTCCGACAGGCACCGAGGAGTCGGTCAGGAATCTTTACGCTTACAAGCAGGAGCTTTTTGACAAACTGCGTACCGTTTTGCCTGTGGAAGGAAGGGAAACGGTCGGAATCCCGATGGGATTGAACAATTACGAGCTGTTGCCGTTCTGGCATGCGTATTTTTCGGCTCTTTCCTGCAATGTTCTTGTGTCTCCGGCTTCGGATCGCGCACTTTATGTGGATGGGCAGCACACGATTCCTTCCGACACCGCCTGCTATCCCGCAAAGCTGATGCACGGTCATATTGAGTGGTTGATCCGTCGGAAGCCGGACTTCATTTTCTATCCCGATATGAGTTACAATACCGAAGAAGGGTTGGGCATCAACCATTTCAACTGTCCTGTGGTCGCGTACTATCCGCAGGTGTTGAAACTGAATGTTGCGGATCTTGCTATGGTTCCCTTTGTATGTGATTTCCTGAGTCTTGCCGACAAGAAACAGTTTGCCGCGCGTGCCCGGAAAATTCTTTCTCCGATTCTTCCGGGAAGAACGCGGAAGGACTTCCGCGTGGCGGCGGAGTGTGCTTTCGCGGCGTATGAAAACTATCTTGCCGATGTGAGGGCAAAGGCAGACGAATTTCTGGCGGATGCCGAAAAGACGGGAAAACCCGTGATTGTGCTTGCGGGACGTCCCTATCATGTCGATCCCGAGGTTAACCACGGAATTGATAAACTGCTCTGTTCACTCGGCGCAACGGTAATCTCGGAGGACAGTATCAGCAACCGGATGGAACCTTTTGCCGTTCATGTCCGCAATCAATGGACCTATCACGCGCGGCTTTATGCCGCTGCCAAATATATTGCTTCTCTGCCGCGGCAGAGAAACATTCAGCTTGTCCAGCTTGTTTCGTTCGGGTGCGGTGTGGATGCCGTGACCACCGACGAGGTGCGTTCGATTCTGGAAGAAGCGGGACGGCTTTACACACAGATCAAAATTGATGAGATTTCCAACATGGGTGCCGTGACGATCCGCTTGCGGAGTCTGTTTGCCATTCTGGAAGAAAAAAGAGGAGAGAACGCTGTCCGGTGATATCGGACAGCGTTTCCGTGAAAGTTTGCAGGGAAGGCGGAGATTTTCCCGGGGAGGACTTATGATACACAATCTTGTTTTTGATTTCGGGCAGGTTCTGGTTCGCTTTGAACCGGACATCATGATCTCGCCCTATGTGACCGACCCTGATGACAAACGTCTGCTTGCCGGCGTTCTTTTCGATCGCCTTTACTGGGACAGGCTCGACGCCGGAACGATTACCGACGGCGAAGTCCTTGCCGCCGTGCGTTCGCGCTTGCCGCTTCGTCTGCACGGTGTCGCGAAAGAAATTTATGAAAACTGGTTCCGGCATTTGCCGGAGATCGACGGGATGAGGACTCTCATTCGCCGTGTCAGACGGCAATACGGTGTTCGGATTTTCATTCTTTCCAACATCAGTCGCGGGTTCGCCGCTCATGCGGAGGAGATTCCGATTCTTGCTGAAGCGGAGGTTTGCGTTTTCTCTGCCGTCTGCGGACATACAAAGCCGAACGCCGACATTTTTGCCTATCTTTGCGGGGCGGCGTGTCTTGTGCCGGACGAAAGTCTGTTTATTGACGACAATGCCGCCAACATAGCGGGTGCCGGAGCGTTCGGATTTCATACCTATCGTTTTGACGGCGACGTCGAAGCTCTTTCGGCGTATCTGGATGGCGTTTTTGCCACGGAGAAGCGGGATGACTGAGTTGTCTTCGGAACTGCTTGCCAATGCGGTAAGACCGTTGATTTTGTGGTATGATACGGCGAAAAAGCCGCTGCCTTGGCGTCAATCTCCGACACCGTACCATGTCTGGATTTCCGAGGTCATGCTCCAACAGACGCGCACGGCAGCGGTGATTCCCTATTACGAACGTTTTCTTACCGCCGTCCCCAGCCCGGCGGCTCTTGCCGGACTGGATGAAGGGGTATTGATGAAACTATGGGAAGGGCTTGGGTATTACAGCCGCGCCCGGAATCTGCAGAAAGCCGCGAAAAAGCTCATGTCGGATTTCGGCGGTGTTTTTCCGCGCACGGCGGCGGAACTTGTGACTTTGCCGGGAATCGGGGACTATACAGCGGGGGCGATTGCGTCAATTGCATTCGGCGAACCCGAACCGGCGGTTGACGGCAATGTTCTGCGAGTGGTGATGCGTTTCTGCGCCTGTGCGGACGATATTTCGCTTCCCGCCACAAAAAAAGCCGTGACCAAGGCTCTTTCGGCGGTTTATCCGCGCGGCGAGGATGCGGGAAAACTCACGCAAGCCATTATGGAACTGGGGGAGAATGTATGTATTCCGAACGGTGCGCCGCATTGTCTGGACTGTCCGCTTGCTGAGTGTTGCCGCGGGCTTTCGGCGGGTATTATGCGTGAGTTACCCGTGAAATCGCCGAAAAAAGGTCGCCGCACCGAGGAGAGAACGGTTCTTCTCCTGCGGTGCGGCGACCGATATGCGATTCGGAAACGTCCCGAGCGCGGACTTTTGGCGGGACTTTGGGAATATCCGTCGGTTCCGGGCAGGCTGACCGGGGAAGAAACCGCAGGGGTTGTACGGATGCTTGGCATCGAACCTCTTGACTGCCGTCCCTTGGGGGATGCGGTTCATATTTTCACGCACATAGAGTGGCACATGACGGGCTATCTTTGGGACTGTGACCGACTTCCCACAGATTTTGTGTTCGCTACGGTAGCTGAGATTACGGGGCAATACGCTGTGCCGAAGGCGTTCCGTGCCTATACGGAAAAATTGCTGTCAATCGAAAATCTCAAGTAGATCCGAAACGTTTCGGGCAAGAACTTCGGCACCTGCCTCCAGAAGGACCTCGGGAGGACGATAGCCCCAACAGACTCCGACCGGTCGCATTCCTGCGTTTTTTGCCGTTTCCATATCTACATTGCTATCGCCGACAAAGGCGCATTCCGATGGCATCACACCGAGGATCGAAGCGATTTCCAGCGGCACTGCGGGATCCGGTTTTGCCGGTGCGCCGCGTCGCTGACCGCGCGCTATGGTACAACAGTCTCCCGGCAGAAGAGCGGATGTCAGGTTGACGATAAACGGGTCCTGCTTATTGGACAGCACAGCCATACGATAACCACGGTTTTTCAGTGTCGAAAGAACCTCACTTATGCCGTCATAAAGGTGGTCGGTCTGGAGATAGGTCTTTTCGTACATCTTGTCATAAAGTGCCAGTGCTTCATCGACTTTACCCTCGTCGTTTTGAAGGTCTTGGGGAAGGGAGAGGCGAATGAGGCGGCGTGCACCGAAATTGATATGTTTCAGAACGTCGGTTTCCGAATTTTCCGGGTAGCCGAGTGCCCGCATCGTCAGATTGATGCCTGCACGGATTGCGGGAACGGTGTCGGCAAGTGTGCCGTCAAAATCAAAAATAATGGCTTTTATCATAAGATTCTTTCCTCTTTTCGATGGTTTTGCTCCCAAACAGGGGAAGTTTCTTTGGTATATCGTATTTTACAGTTTTTTCAACAGGCTTTCCGCCGCGCGGATACCGTCAACCGCCGAGGAAACAATACCGCCGGCGTATCCGGCACCCTCGCCGCACACATAAAGTCCGGGAATTGTCTCGCAGTTTGCATTACGGAGGATTCGGACGGGGGAAGTGGAGCGTGTCTCCACGCCTGTCAGCAGGGCGTCGGGCAGGAAAAAGCCCGGCATATGCGCTTCAAACTCGGGAATTGCCTGTCTTATGGACTCCGTGGCAAAGTCGGGCAGACAGTCGTCCACTCCGCAAAGCGTTACGCCACGCGGATAGGTCGGGCGCACCTCACCGAATGTTTTTCCGACGCGTCTGCCGAGAAAATCCTCCATACAGACGGCAGGGGCGCGGAAATCACCTGTCATATCGAACGCCAGCCGTTCGTACTTTTCCTGAAATGCAATACCCAAAAGAGGGGAACCGCCGAAATCCTCCGGTACGACCGAGACCAGAAGTGCCGAATTTGAGTTTTCTCCGTCTCTTGCGTGCAGGCTCATTCCGTTGGTTACAACGGCTCCTTCCGACGAGGTTGCTGCGACTACGCTGCCTCCCGGACACATACAAAAACTGTAAACGCTTCTTCCCGATGAAAGATGCGTTACCAGATGATAGCTTGCGGCACCGAGCGCGGGAGGCGGTGCTTCTCCGTACACCATGCGGTCGATTCTTCGGCGCGGATGCTCTACGCGAACGCCGATTCCGAACGGGCGTGCCTCCATGGGGATGTTGTGGGAAGCCAACATACGGAACACGTCGCGCGCACTGTGTCCCGTGGCGAGGATGACGGTATCGGCGGACAGTTCTATCCGATTCCGGTTCTGTTCACAGACTACTCCGCGCACTGCACCGTTTTCTATCATAAGATCGGTCACTTTGGTCGAAAAAAGGACTTTCCCGCCGAGCGATTCTATCGCAAGGCGGATTTTTTTGACTACACCGCGCAAAAGGTCGGTGCCGACGTGTGCCGCCGCGTCCCACAGAATTCTTTCGGGAGCACCCGCCTTTACAAAGGTTGTGAGCACTTTTTGTTTTTTCTCATCCGGCGCGCCGACCTTCAGTTTTCCGTCCGAAAAGCTCCCGGCTCCCCCCTCGCCGAACTGAATGTTGTTTTCCTCGTCAAGTCTGCCGCCGCGGTTGAACTCCTCCACGGCGCGGACACGGCTGTCCACATCACCGCCGCGTTCAAGGAGAATCGGTTCCGTACCCGCTTCGGCAAGAATGAGTGCGGCAAAAAGTCCCGCAGGTCCGCTTCCGATTACCAGCGGGCGACGGGCGGGTTTTTTTGCCGGTTTTATGGGAGAGGAAACGGTCTTTGTCCATTCGTATGCCTTACCGCGGCGAACCAAGGAGGTTTCAAGGGCGGCATCCAGTGTGATTCCGATTGCTGCCCGATATACGATGTTGGTTTTGTCCGAGGCATCGACAGCAAGACGCAGAACCCGCACAGGGGCATTTTCGGGAATTTTTCTCCCAAGTGTTCCGGCGACGGCGTTCCGCAGTGCCGCCTCGTCAAAGACGAGCGGCAGAGTCCCGTTCACACGAATCATGATTTCCTCCAAAAAGGTTGTTTTTCCAGAGCCAACATCAGGAAAATTCCCAGGACTCCGACCGAGACGATTTCACCGGCACCGACTTCTGCCGCGAGCACCAGCCACCCATCGCCGATTCCGTAGGCGTATCGGAGAACAAACGGCACAATGACGGTGTTGGCTACAATCGGCGGCAAAACCGCGAGAAAGCGGAATTTCCCGCGAAGATGACGCATGGCGTAGGTACCGAGTGCGCCGAGAAGTGTTGCAAGGGTACCGAACAGGATGTCCTGCCAGATACATCCCACCAAAAAATTGGCGACAAGGCATCCGACCGTCAGTCCCGCGATGGCTTCAGGCATAAAAAAGGGGAGCACGCAGAGTGCTTCCGCGAGGCGCAGTTGGACGGGCATATTTGCCAGTCCCAACAGCCCGCACACCCATGTGAGAGCTACATACAGCGCACAGATCATCGCCGCGCGGCACAGTGCGGCGGTTTTTCCTTGATGTTTCATAAGAAGTCTCCTTAGTTTTGTTTTAGGTGAGGATGGTTACGAACTCACCGTTTCTCTTATTGTACCACAATCCGCATCGGATTACAAGTCCCGATCTCAAAAAAGAACATTTCCGAATAAAACCCGTCCGATGTGTCGACCCTCAAAGAAAAAGAAAGAGGAGATGTGGAAAGATATGGAAAAGGCACTGATTATCGGCGGCGGTGTGGCAGGGTTGACTGCGGGCATTTTTCTGAGAAAAAACGGGGTAGCGTGCGAGGTTTTGGAACGAAATCGGACGGTGGGCGGCAATCTGACGGGTTGGCGACGTGGGGACTATGTCATTGACAACTGTCTTCATTGGCTGACAGGTTCACGAAAAGGCACCGCACTCTACGATCTCTGGCAAGAGATCGGGATGTTGGGCGAAGACACGGGGTTGTACCGTGCGCCCTATTTCTACAAAAGCGAGGTGGGGGGCAGAAGTGCGGCTCTTTATGCGTCGGTGGCACAGACACGGCGTGCGCTTCATTTGCTGTCCCCTGCTGACGCGAGGGAAATCGACAGGTTGCTGGACGCGGTCGAGGCTCTGCGCGATGCCGAGTGTCGTATCGGTTCATCGTCTTTGCGGTATGCGTCGGCTCTTCCGCGTGTTTTGCGTTACGGTTGCCTGTCGCTTTCGGAGCTGGCGGAAAAGTTTGAAAGTCCCGTGATCCGTGCTCTTCTGACCGATTACATCGGAGGGGAATTTATGGCACTCGGGCTATTGTCGGCGTATGCTTCCTTTACATGCGGAAACGCATCTCTGCCACTGGGCGGTTCTCCTGCCGCCGCAGAGCGGATTGCCGAAACCTTCGTAAGTCTCGGCGGGATTCTTCGCACCGGATGCGAGGTGACGCGTATTGTGACAAACGGGCGGGAGGCAACGGGAATTCTGACCTCCGACGGTCATTTCCACCGCGGAAACGCCGTTTTTTGTGCCTGCGATCCGTATCTGACATTCGGACATCTTTTGCCGGATGTCAAAATGCCGCGGGTTCTGAAGGAAAAACATTCTCTTCGTTTTTCCGCTATGCACGCGGCGTTCGCCTGCGACACCGACATGATCCCGCGATTTGACACGCTTGTCATTGACGCCCCTGTCCTGACACCGGGTGGGGCGGGACGTCTGGTTCTTCGCGAATTTTCCCACGAACCGGCGTTTGCTCCGGCGGGAAAACGGGTACTTCAGTGTATGGTCTTGCAAAACGAGGAGGAGTGCCGGAAGTGGATCCTCCTGTCCCGTCGTCCCGAGGATTACCGGCGGCGTAAGGAGATTTTGGCGGGGCGCATGGCACGGGCAATCGTGACGCGGTTCCCGTCGGTCACAGACAGTCTGCGGCTTCTTGATTTCTGGACTCCTGCGACCTACCGGCGATATCACGGTGCACCCTGCGGTTCGTTTATGTCCTTCTATTTGCCGCCGCGTCGGCTTCCCGTTTCACTTCCGCACACGGTTGCCCCCTATCGGAACGTTTATCTGGCAACACAGTGGTGTCGTTCTCCCGGCGGCGTTCCGGGGGCGGCGATTGCCGGAAAAGAGGCGGCGGAGGAGGCTTTGAAAAAAGCCGCCGAAAAAAATGCGGGGATTTTCGGAACCAAAGCCATATAGCGGTGGAAACGGTGCGGGAAAATTTCCTTGCGGAGGTGCTTTTTGGGTTGACAGAACCGGATTTGTGTGGTAAGATGGCAAAAGAAAACTTTACTCACAAAAACGGGGGAAAGAAACGATGAGAGAAGAGATTTTGCTGAATACAAAGTGGCATTTTCACAAGGGAGATCTTCCCGTGCCGCGTGCGGTCGATTACGGGGCGGCTTATGCCTTGGCAAAGACCGAGAGGATGCAGTCGGGTCCTGCCGCTTATGCCTATTTTGATGTGGTGAATCCTTTTGGCGGAAAAGGAGTTGAGATGCGGAGCGAAGGATGGGAATATGTCGATCTGCCTCACGACTACATGATTGACAGCACGCCCGATCCGCGTGAGAATCGTGCCCACGGCTACTTTCATTATGAAAACGCATGGTATCGCAAGCATTTCACACTGACCGAGGAGGACAAGGACAAGCGTCTGACTTTGTATTTTGAAGGTGTTACCACACACGCGACCGTTTATCTCAACGGATGCCTTATGAAGCACAATTTCTGCGGCTACACGCCTTTTGAGGTCGATATTACCGACAACGCGTATTTCGATCGCGAAAATGTGCTTGCCGTCTACGTTTCCACCGATGAATTTGAGGGGTGGTGGTATCAGGGCGGTGGCATTACACGCAATGTGTGGCTTTGCAAGACCGACCGTGTTTTTGTGGCACGTGACGGCGTTTTTGCCAAACCCGTCAAGGTCGGAGACACCGAATGGCGCGTGGATCTGGAGACCGAAGTTCAAAACGAAAATTATACCAAAGAGGCTTCGGCGATTACGGTTCGTCATCGGATTGCCGACGCGGACGGCAGAGTCGTCGCCGAGGTTGCCACCGAACTTTCTGTTCCCGCAAAGCAGGAGAGAACCGCCGTTTGTTCGGCAACGGTGTCCGATCCGAGGCTGTGGGACATTGATTCACCGAATCTCTACACCGTGACTACGACGCTTCTTTCCGGCGAAACGGCGTTTGACGAGACCAAAACCCGCATCGGCTTCCGCACTTTCCGTACCGATCCGAACCTCGGATTCTTCCTCAACGGCAGACACGTCATAATCAACGGCGTCTGTGCACACGCTGACTTCGGTCTGACGGGGCTTGCCGTTCCCGGCAACATTCTGCGTCACAAGGTGAAGTTGCTGAAGGAGATGGGAGCAAACGGTTACCGTTGCAGTCACTATCCACATCCCGCCGCCACCATGGACGCGCTTGACGAGGGCGGATTCATTGTCATGGACGAAACCCGTTGGTTTGAGTCGACCGAGGAGGGCAGAGAACAACTTGCCACGCTTGTGAAGCGGGACCGAAACCGTCCGTCGGTATTCTTCTGGTCGGTGGGGAACGAGGAACCGCATCATCTGACCGAGGTCGGCAGACGGATCAATCTGTCGCTTTGTGCACTGGTGAAGCAACTGGACGGGACTCGCCCTGTTATGAGTGCCGTGTCGCACGACCCCGTGAATGCTACGGTCTACGAGGCACATGACGTAATCGGTATCAACTACAACAGGGACTCTTACGAAAAGCTGCATCAAAAATATCCCGACAAGGCAATCTTTGCCAGCGAATGCTGTGCCACGGGAACAACGCGCGGTTGGTATCATCCTTCTTCTCCCGAGAACGGAGCTATGTTCGGTTACGATGATATTGTAAAGGATCCGTTGCACGCAAGAGAAAATACCCAGCGGTTCTTTGTCGAACATCCTTACATTATGGGAGGCTATCAATGGATTGCCTTTGAACATCGCGGGGAAACCATGTGGCCGCGTCTTTGCTCCCAGTCGGGTGCCATTGACCTC
>CAKSSY010000051.1 GCA_934489945.1 uncultured Eubacteriales bacterium | reverse complement strand
AACCGAGAGTGATTTTGTGGAGCTGTCGAAAGACTTTACCGTGCAAAAAGAACGTCTTGAACGTGTATGCTCGGACGGAGAAAAGCAGTTAGCCGAAATCGACGAAAAAATCGCGGTCGGAGACAACCGCCGCGAATTGATCGAACAATACACAAACTTAGAACATCTGAACCGTGAAATCGTGGAGACACTGATTGATTCTATATCAGTTGGCAAGAGAATCCCCGGAACACGGAACGTTCCCATCGAAATTCACTGGAATTTCTGAAAAGTTTATTCTTATATGATTGCCCCAGAACAGAAGGCGCGCGTATCCTACGATAACATTCTGCGCCTGATCGACGATCCCGACATCCGCGATCCGATCAAATTCCTGCGTGCGCGTGAGATCGTCCACTATCAGCGTTTCGGCGATGCCCTTCGCCGCACCACCGAAGCGTTGAACTCCAAAAACTACTACGCCACCAATCCCGCCTTTGACCGATAAGCCGAACAGAATCTGTCGACAAATCCGTTTATGCCGTTTGCTCCGTGAAAAAACAAACCATCCGTCACCCGTTTTTCTCCACGCAAAATAAACCGTTTTGCCTTCACGATGCAAAATGTATCATGCGACTGTTAAAAACACAACGTTTTTAACAGCTCCCCCAAAATGCGGTCGTGATTCCGGCATTTTGGAGACAATCTTTGTCGGTTTTGTCTCTGTGGCTTTGTTTTTTCGACTTTCTTGGCGGCAAAACGGCGGGTTTCAGCCGCCGAGATCAAAGTCGTCGGGGGGTGTTAAAAAACTCAAAATGAGTTTTTTAACACCCCCTTTGCTTATTCCGTTTTGTCCGTAAGGGCAACCAGCTCACGCATACAGGACTCCAACGTCACACCGTTCCGCACGGGTGTTTTTTGAGGCATGGTTCGCCGGATCGTCAGTGACGTGAAATCCGCCGCCGCATCCACTGCCTCGCGAAAGGACCGTTTCCTGAGCATCAGCCCCAAAAGAACCGAGGCAAAAATGTCCCCCGTCCCCGGATAACCGACCGAAAGCCGATGTGTGCGATGGGTAAAGATTTCCCCGTCCGCACCCGTTCCGACAGTCAGAATCTCTTCCCGACAGGCAATTCCGGTAATAACCGTATATTTCGCACCGAAAGTCCCCAGTGCCGAAAGCAATCCGTTGCAAAGCGAGGAAACTTCTTCTTCACTCATATTCTGTGTCGGCAAATAGGGGGTTTCCGTCAGAAAACACGCCTCGGTGTAGTTCGGAGTAATCACATCCGCCCGACGGCAAAGTTCCTTCATTCCCTTCATCAATTCGGGGGTGTAGGTAGAATAAAGACTGCCGTCATCCCCCATCACAGGATCGACAAGGACAAGCGTTCCCTCTCGACGAAATCCGTCAATAAATGCCGAAACCTTTCCAATCTGTTCCGCACTTCCCAAAAAACCGCTGTATATTGCGTCAAAGGACAGTCCCAGCCGTCCGAAATGTGCCGAGATCGCCTCCATATCCTCCGTCAGATCCCGAAAATACAGATCGTCAAAGCCACCGGTATGGCTGGAAAGAAGTGCCGTAGGAAGAGGAACCCCCTGAACGCCGAGTGCCGAAAGGGTCGGCAGAATGACCGTGAGGGCACAACGTCCGAAACAGGACAGATCATGAATTGCCGCCGCAAGAGGCGGAATGCCGGATTTTTCAGTCATTCTTTCCGTCCTTTCCGCCAAGAAGCCGGCACTCACGGCAAAGACCGTAAAGAACCGATTTCTTGCTGTCAATGACAAAACCGTGTTCCTCCCGTATGTGTTTTACAAGATCACCTGCCATACCACACTCCAGATGAATCAGCTTGCCGCACGCGATACATTTCAGGTGAAGATGGTGGTCGCACTCGGCATCACTTCCGACATATTGAAAGAAAGAACTGTCGCGCTCGGTATCGCGGAATTTCCGCACCGTCCCCTCAGCACACAACTTATCTAAAATCCGGTATAAGGAGCTCTTGCCGATGGCAATTCCCGCTCCGCAAAGCTCCGCATACAACGACTCGACCGTAAACTGCCTGTCCGGAACCTTTTCAAGAAAAGTCAATAAGCTCGCACGGTTTGCCGTATTGTAGGTTGAACGTCTCATAACTCTGCCTTTCGCATACTCTTTTCCTTATTATAGCAAAAATCCGTCCGTATTTCCACCCCCTTTTGCAAATTTTTTGAATCCCTGTTGAAAAGAGAAGGCAAATGTGTTATACTGTAAAGGATGAAAACTAAGAAAGGATGATTCTCATGTCGGCTTTTACACAGCAATCCCCAAAAACTCCCGAGCTTGTCCGCGATATGCTCCTTGCCGCGGCAGGCGCGTTCGGTGATAAACCCGCTATCCTCGCCGGGGGAAAGGATGGCTACCGTGCTTATCCCTACCGCCGCCTGCGAAGCGATATTGAGGCTCTCGGCACCGAGTTGATGGCGTGCGGTCTTGAAGGAAAAAAACTTCTGATTCTCGGAGATAATGGCTACGGATGGGTGCTGTCGGTGCTGACCGCACTCTGCGGTTCCGGAATCGCCGTTCCGCTTGATAAGACACTCTCTGCCGGTGAGGTTGCACATCTTGCGGACTTTACCGATGCCGCCGCGATTCTCTATTCTGACAGATTGGAAGCTGCAACCTCCCTTCTGCCCGACTCTGTTCGCCGTATTCCCTTCTCCTCGTTCGCCACGCTTCTCGAACAAGGGCGCGGCAAGATCAACAGCGGCATTACCGACTTTATCCGCCTCGAACTGGATGCCGATGCCCCCGCACTTTTCGCCTTCACCTCCGGCACGGCTTTTTCGCCCAAGGCGGCAATGCTTTCAAACGCCAACCTTTGCTATGACATCCGTCAGACACTCATGCTCCTCTGCCCGGACAGTACCGACAGCTTCCTGTCCGTCCTCCCTCTCCACCATGTCTATGAGTTGGTCTGCGGACTTCTGCTTCCGCTCTCGGTGGGAGCTTCGATTGCTTACGGAGAAGGACTCGGTTCTCTCATCCGCAACATGAATGAGGTACATCCGACAACACTTGTGACTGTCCCGGTTGTCGTCGAAGCCCTTGCCGCAAAAGTACGCGAGGCAAAACGTGCCGAAGGAAACAAAAAGACCGAGGTCGGTATCGTAACCACCAATTTCCTGCCCTTCCCCGCCGCGTATGCGGTAAAGAAAAAACTGTTTGCCGGCATTCACAAACTGTTCGGCGGAAATCTCTCGCACGTAGTATGCGGCGGCTCTCCGGTCGATGAACAGGCACTTCAAACACTGTGTGACGTAGGTATCCTTGCCGTAGAAGGCTACGGACTGTGTGAGTGTTCCCCCGTTGTTGCGGTCAATCCCATCGGTTCGTTCCGCACGGGGTCAGTGGGTGTCGGACTGCCCGATTCCACGATCGACATTTATAACATTCAGGAGGACGGCACAGGAGAAATCCGCGTAAAAGGAAAAAATGTGATGCTCGGATACTACAA
This sequence comes from uncultured Eubacteriales bacterium, assembly GCA_934489945.1. Taxonomy (GTDB): domain Bacteria; phylum Bacillota; class Clostridia; order Oscillospirales; family CAG-272; genus RGIG8775. The sequence goes on along the minus strand of CAKSSY010000051.1, from coordinate 9,737 downwards.
AAATCCCGAACTGACTGCCGAAGTCATCCGCGGTGAATGGTTTTATACCGGCGACCTCGGTTGTATGGATGAGGACGGCTTCCTGTACATCACGGGACGCAAGAAAAATGTCATCGTCAAAGCAGGCGGCAAAAATGTGTTTCCCGAGGAGATCGAGACGTGGCTCAACCGTTCCCCCTTTGTACGCGAATCGGTTGTGGTCGGCTTTATCAACAATAAAAAACGCGACTACGACCTTGTAGCGGTCATTCGTCCCGATTATGAAAAAATAATCGAAGTTTACGGCGAAAACTATACCGCCTCCGACGTAGAGACCGAAATTGAGACGGCAGTCGAGAATGTGAACGCGGAACTTCCCGCATATAAACAGATCGATATGACCATTTTGCGTCGGGAGCCGTTTGAACGGAACCGTTCGCGCAAGATACGCCGTATCGGAGTAGCACCTTCCGTCATTGAGGAATACCGCCGCAAACTTGCCGAAAACGAAAAAAATCCGTAAGTGCCACGTTGCCATTTTCCACAACGGAAAGAACAAGATTTGTCTTTTTTGCTTTTGAAAGTGCAAAGCGTTTCGTTTTATTATGCGGATGCTTTGCGCTTTTTGGCACAAGAAACCGCAAGATCGCGCAAAATAACGTTTTGTAAAAGGAGTGACGCTCATGTATCTTTCGCAGATCTATCCGAAGCCGAAGAACTTCTTCGAGACAGACAGCACACCGTTTTCCTTCGGTGCAGCCGCCACGCTGACACTTTCCCGCCCGCTCCCGTATGAAGCAATTGAGCGAATGAAGGCACTTTGGCACCGCTTCAGTTTTACCGCATCGGAGCTGACCGTCCTCTGCCGTCCCGATGCCGACGGTTCCGACAGATTTTCCGCCACACTCGGCACGCCGGAAAGAAAGATCGAAAAAACACTCTCCTATTACAACCTGCACAGCGACCAAGGCGGTGTTGTACTTCACGCGGTCAGTGAAAAGGCACTGATCGACGGATTTTCCACCCTCGTCCAACTTATCATCCCCGTCTGCCTTGAGACGGGCAAGGAAGCGCTTCTCATCGCCCCGACCGAGATTGATGACGAACCCTCTCTTGCATTCCGGGCGATTCACCTCTGCATTTTCCCGGAAACCAAACTCTTCACTATCGAAAAAGCCATTCATCTTGCCGGTTTTCTGAAAATGACGCACTGTATTCTTGAATTTTGGGGAACCTATCGCTACGAAACCGAAAAATCGCTTGCGTGGGCGGAACACGCCTTCACCCGAAGCGAAATCAAACCGCTTGTCGACCTGTGCCACAGCTATGGCATGGAAGTCATCCCGATGTTCAATCACCTCGGCCACGCAGCGCAGTCCCGTGTCGACATGGGCAGACATGTTGTTCTCAATCAAAATCCGCGCCTCCAGATGCTCTTTGAGCCGGACGGCTGGACGTGGTGTTCCTCCAATCCGGATACCGCCCGGATTCTTGCCGGCGTGCGTGCGGAGCTGAGTGAACTTTGCGGAACGGGGCGTTATTTCCATATCGGATGCGACGAGGCATATTCCTTTGCCTCCTGCCCTGCCTGTCGGAGACAAGTACCGCACGAACTGCTTGCCGATTACATCAATCGCCTGACCGAAGAGCTTGCCGCTGACGGCAGACGTCCGATCCTGTGGCATGACCAGTTTGTCCGTCGTTCCGACTTTGTCTGTCTCACCGAGGAACCCGTTGAGGCAAACGGAGAAAAAAATAACACTTACCGCGCCCTTGACCTGTTGGACAGACGCGTCATCATTGCCGACTGGCAATATAACTGTAAAACGCCGAACGTCCCCACGATTGCATACTTTGTCAAAAAGGGCTTTGATACCGTCGCCTGCCCATGGAGACGACTGCCAAATGTCGCCTCCCTGTGCGATGCAGCACGGGCAAACGGTGCCATGGGCGTCCTGTTGACAACGTGGCACCTGTTGCCGTCGCTCCTCCCCGACCAGCTCGACTTTGCCAATTGCGTCTGGCAAACCAACGCCTCCGAAATCCGCCCTGCGCCGCGTGCCACTGCGGCGGCAATTCTGCGTAAACTGCACGAAAGTACCGCTTACGAAGAAGCAGGCTGGTGTCGCTTTGAGGTTGAGGACTAATATCAAAAGATCGGTTCGGATGTTCCTGTTCTGTTTTTTTCAATATCCTTATCAAAAAAAGAATTGCCTATGTGGCACCTGCGATAAAGCAGGCAGCCCATGGGCGGTGCTTGGGGAGACGGCATGGCAGATTGATTCTGCCGTGCCGTTTTTCTGTTTTCACTTGTTTTGTTTGTGCTTTTGCGTTTTTTTCGCAACTTGCTATCGTTACGATACCTTTGCTCACGCCGACACGGATTTCAGAGTGTCGGCGCTTTTATGTTTTATGTGGTATTCGTTATCCGTTTGTCCGTCTGTTTTCGTTGGCGGTGTCTCCCGCGTAAATTCTTGTTCTGTTTCTGCCGGATTTCAGGTGTTCCTGAAACAGTCGTTCCATTTCCTCCGGGTCGGAAGGGTAGATGATGCCGACGCCGGAATAGTAGATATTGATGTCCTGATGCCGCACGCCGTCGATCTTTCTCGCTTCATGTACCACGATTCTTGAAACAAAGCGGTGGACAAGCTCGGGCGTCAGCACGGTCGGCTCTGTGACTGACTTCACCATGCGGATGAACTTTCCGATCCCTTCGGTCTGTTCCTCGGATGCCGCAAGTTCGGCTTTCATAGCTTCGACAGCTGTTTTCTTTTCCGACTGTTCGGTTTCATACCCGGCAGAGAGCGTTCGGAATCGCTCGTCGGATATTTTGCCGGAAACATTGTCCTCGTACAGCCTGCGAAACAGCAGATCAAGCTCGGCAATCCGTTTCTCCGCCTTTTCCAGCTCGCACTTCTTCCGTGCCTGTTCCTTTTTCTGTTCATCCAGCGAGCGGTTTTGCAGCTCTTCGGCAAAGCGATTTTCAAATGTTCTTACATACCAGAACACGCGGCGCATACTTTTAAGCACCGCTTTCTGTATATAGACATCACGAATGAAAAGAGCGGTACAATTCTTTTTTTGTGGACAAATTCTGTCCATGTTCGCTGTTACAATCTCGAACGGGGCGGAAGAAATACCAATCCCCGCCCCAAAAAACAAAAGCGCGGGTAAACGAAAAACCCGACAGAAAGGAAGAAAATCATGAACAACACTTTTGATTGCTTTGACAACGGAGAATACGGAACCGAAACCACCTCCGACGCCAAAGCCGTACAGAGCGGCATATATACCGCCATCGCCACCCCGGTCGCCTATTGCAGTTCATCCTGTCAACCGGTCGTTCCGACCCCCGACCCGACCGATGAGAACCCTTATCAGCCCGAGGTGCCCGATCCCAAACCGGGTGGCAGTTCCGGTTCCACCATCGACAAAACCACCGACGGCACCTACCCCAATGTGCCAAATCCCAAGCCGGGCGGCTCATCGTCAAACAGTACGAGCGGAGGAACTTATCCGAGTGTTTCCGACCCTAATCCGACAGGCGGCTCGACATCAAGTACTACGAGTGGAGGAACCCACCCCGGAGTCTCCGACCCAAATCCCACGGGCGGCTCGACTACGAACACGACAACGGCAAAACCGACGGTAAAGGTCAATTCTATTGTGTTAAGTGAAACGAATCTCACTTTGGAAATGTACAAAAATACGATTTTACATGCAGATGTTTATCCAGCAAATGTAACGGATTCATCTTTGAATTGGAGTAGCAGCAATCCGAATGTTGTCTCCACGTTATGCGGACTTGTGTTTACCAAAGGCATTGGCACAGCAACCATTACAGCCACTGCAAATGACGGCAGCGGCATAAACGTCAGTTGTGATGTAACGGTAATTCCTGGTATTCCGATTACCTCTATCAAGATTGAGCCGACTTCAAAAAAATGATTATCGGTGAAAGCGCGGAGTTAATCGCTACAGTGAAACCGGACAACGCAACTCAAAAAAATCTGACTTGGACAAGCAGTAATACCGATATTGTAACAGTCGATAGCATAAGACAAAAGGTGACTGCATGGAAAGCAGGAACCGCCATAATTTATGCAACAGCATGGGATGACAGCGGAAAGATTGGCAGTTGCGAAATCGAAGTTCAGGAATCCTATCCGGCGAAAAGAATTGCTTTATACCCGGAAAAGATTTCTTTCACCAGTGAGAACGATGAGCCTGTATTGCTTCAGGCAGAGGTTCAGCCGATTTACGCAACAAACAAATCCATCATATGGAAATCAGATGATCCGAGTATTGCAACGGTGGATCAAACGGGATTGGTCATACCTCATAACGACGGCAAGACAAAAGTATTCGCAATACTTAAGACAAACCACCATATTAAAACAACCTGCGAAGTATCAGTTGATTTAAGACCCATGGTTAGAGTAATTAGAACTCAGTCGAAGCTGTTTGAAGTCCATTTCGCCGAATACTATGACGAAGACAGGATGGTGTGGGTAGATGAAAAGACTTGGTTAAACATCGGATGTGATCTGTCAGACTCAAATCTCCGTACAGGAGGGGATATACACAATATCAATGATGAGCGATTAAATCCAAGTGAGAAGCGATATGCTCAGAACATTTTGCAGAAATTCAATGAAAAACAACTTGCATTCTTGTATTTGTTGGATCCGCTCGGTGTTGAATACTATGTAAGAGGAGGATATCAAAACGAACCTAGAGAATCGCTTGGTGATATGCTACTCTTTAAGGATCGTCTTTATCGTGAAATATACGGCGAAATGCCAAAAATGATTTTGATTGACAACGGCGAGGTAAGCCGACATGATTATCCGAACAGTGTATCTTCAGAGGGTCGAATAGACTTTCTCACAGATGCAGAAGTTTTGTTTGGTGAGCACCCTGTTTATGATACAGAGAATCTGATAAAAAATGCGTTGTCAAAAATTTTTTCCGATGTAGTCAGCAAAATTTTCAGTATTAAGATAGCCGGCATTGACGTTGTGTCACTGAGTCAAAATTCCTATAAATATATGTTTTATGCAGGAGCAATGGAAAACGACTTACAGAATGGTGTTTTTCGTTCCTTTGATGCGTTTGCATGGAATACTCTTGCTGGTGCAACAGACATAAAAGACTTGCTCGATTGGATAAATATATTTAATGATTTTCTTTACAAATCAAATAATACGTTTAAGGACTATAGAGCATCCGAAATGGATTGTTTGATCTTTAATAGAGTGAAAGATGAAAAGAACTTCAACGCCAGTTTTATGGCGGGTGGTCGGGAAATCACCATGGCGGAATTTCTTGAGTCTTAATTTAAGTGGAGCTGTTAAAAAACTCGATGTTTTTAACAGTGCCTCCAAAATCCCGTCCGGGATTTTGGAGGCGATCTTGGTCGTTTTTGCCTTTGTGACTTTGTTTTTCCGACTTTCTTGGTGGCAAAACGGCGGCTGAAAGCCGCCGAAGACCAACGTCGTCGGGGGTGTAAAAAACTCAAAATGAGTTTTTTACACCCCCATAAAACTTACCATATCTCTGTTTTGTGTCCGTTCCATTCGGGCGAGGTAAAGCCTTTGGCATCCTGATGGTAAAAGATGAAGAAGGTCACACCGTAGGCTTTCGTGCCGAAATCCGCCGGCGCGTCGCCCTCAAAGTACACAAATTGAAGCATTGGGCAGTAGTCAAAAGACGATTCGGTTACACTTTTGACCGATGCGGGAACGGTGATCTCCCGAAGATCGCTTTCGGCGAAGGCAGACGGGAAGATGGTTTCCAAGCGGCTGTTCTTTGCAAAATCCACTGTCTGAACCGTGGAAAAGTAGAAGGTAGAAGGTTCCAGCGTTTTGACCGCTGCGGGAATACAGAGATCCTTCAGGCTACGACAATAGGCAAACGCCATCGTGCCAATCACGCAGAGCGTATCCGGAAGTTGAGGATCGGACAAGTTGACACAGCAGGAAAATGCCTTGCTGCCGAGACTTTCCAGACTTGACGAAAATTTGACCGAGGTCAGATTCTGACAGTTTTCAAAGGCGTTACTGCCAATGGAAGTAACGGTGTCCGGCATTTCGACCGAGACGAGCGTTTCCTTTGCCAAAAACGCGCTGTTACCGATCCCAATGACCATTTTGCCGCCGAGTGTGGCGGGAATGACGGCATCGGTTTCCGTGCCGTGATAGCGGAAGATCACCGTTCCGCCGCCGCGGAGAAAATACTCATAATTTCCCTCGGTGCAAATGGAATTTGCCATGAGTGGAGAGTCGGTGTCGACGTCCGTAATTTCGGTGCGGAATCCTTGCCATTCGGGATAGGTAAAGCCTTGGGCAGTACTTCGATAACAAACGGTATAATCCCGAGTGAAGAGCGGATCCGGATTGGGGAAGTCCCCAACGACGGTGGGCGCGTTGCCTTCAAACATTATGCGTTTCAATGCCGTACACTGCTCAAAAGCGGTATCAAAGACGGTTGTCAACGATGCCGGAAGCGCGATTTCGGTGAGTTTGATGTTTTTGAAGAACGCTTTTGTCCCTATCTTTTCCAGCCCCTTGCCGAAGGTTATGGTTTCCAGTTCCGTACAGGAGTCAAAGGCAGATAATTGGATCTCTTTTACGGAATCGGGCAACAGGATTTTCTTCAAAGGCGTGCCCCCAAAAGCACATTTGCGGATAATCTGGAGCCCTTCCCGAAAAGAAACGGTTTCCAATCCGCTGTGATAAAAGGCATAATTGTTCACTTCAGACAGATTTTGCGGAAGGGAGATCGAGCGAAGCGCGGAACAGTCGGAAAAAGAAAAGGCACCCAAATAGGTTAAGGAATCCGGAAGCGTCACGTCCGAAAGGGAGCTGCACCCCCGGAAAGCCTCTTGACCAATCTTTGTCAAAGACTTGGATAAGACAACGGACGTAAGGTCGGCGGATTGGGCAAAGGCTTTGTCACGGATCTCTCTGACCGTATCCGGCATGGCAATCGAGACAGCATCGGGAAAAACGACATCGGTCTTTCCGATTGCGGTGACGGGCTTGCCGTTGATTATAGCGGGGATAACGATATTTTTGTCACTGCCCTTGTATTTGAGAACGGTGATCCCGCCGTCGTCGTTTTCTTCACACAGGAATTCCGATGCGGGAGTCTCAGGGACGGGTGGCACAGTCTCGGTCGGCGGCTCAGTGACGGTCGGATATTCGGTGCTGTCGGCGGATGTTTTCCCACAGGCACACAGATTGAAAAGAAGCAGAAGGGTGAACAAAACGGTCAGACAGAAAGCATATTTTTTCATGGATGTCTCCTTCATGTGCAATTTTCAGTAACGCGAAAGGGCGGTTTTGCCACAAGGTGGTCTTGCCGGGAAATTGGCTTGCGAATGCCATGACAAGAAATACGGTGTCTTTATTATATTGCATTTTCTAAAAAATGTCAACGGGGCAGGAAAAATTTGTAAAAGCATTATATTGTCTCCAAATTTTGCGGCTTTTTTCGTGAAAATGCCGCGATTTTTATGTCAAGTAACGGTCGAAAGTTGTCAAGAAAAAAGTGCTTGCCAATTCTGCCAAACTATGCTATATTGGTGAGGACTAATATCAAAAGATCGGTTGGATGTTCCTGTTCTGTTTTTTCAATATCCTTATCAAAAAAGAATTGCCATAGGCAATTCTTTTTTTGTGGACAAATTCTGTCCATGTTCGCTGTTACAATCTCGAACGGGGCGGAAGAAATACCAATCCCCGCCCCAAAAAACAAAAGCGCGGGTAAACGAAAAACCCGACAGAAAGGAAGAAAATCATGAACAACACTTTTGATTGCTTTGACAACGGAGAATACGGAACCGAAACCACCTCCGACGCCAAAGCCGTACAGAGCGGCATATATACCGCCATCGCCACCCCGGTCGCCTATTGCAGTTCATCCTGTCAACCGGTCGTTCCGACCCCCGACCCGACCGATGAGAACCCTTATCAGCCCGAGGTGCCCGATCCCAAACCGGGTGGCAGTTCCGGTTCCACCATCGACAAAACCACCGACGGCACCTACCCCAATGTGCCCGATCCCAAACCGGGTGGCAGTTCCAGTTCGACCACCGACGGCACCTACCCCAATGTGCCAAATCCCAAGCCGGGCGGCAGTTCCAGTTCGACCACCGACGGCACCTACCCCAATGTGCCAAATCCCAAGCCGGGCGGCAGTTCCAGTTCGACCACCGACAAAACCACCGTGCCGGACCCCACCATACCGCATGAAGAACCGGCACCGAATACATCGGACAAGACCAAATTCCAGGACCCGATCGACACTTACAGCGGTGCTCATACCATCCATAACACGCCGATTCACCTCTTCGGCGGTTCGGAAATCGCATTCAGTATCGACTACGACTCCTCGCACCTGGTGCAGGGAGAGCTCGGCATCGGATGGTCCCACAGCTTTGAAAAGAAACTGGTCGGAGGCACCGACGAGATAAAAATTTACCGGAGTCCCGCCGTGTATCACCAATATGCGGTATCGGAAGATGACTGTAATCTGTTCCGTTGTACCTCACCCGGGAAGTCCGGATATGTTCTTACCGTTGTCCCCTCCGACGCGGAGACCCCCTATCGCGTGGACTGTAACGCGGAGCATACCGAATATTATGACGCACGCGGTCGGCTGGTCAGGATTGTTGACCATTTCGGCTTTGAGACACGGTTGGAATATCGCGAGGGACTTGTCATTGTAACCGATGGCATCACTGGCAAAAAGCTCTTCCTGCAAAAGAACGGAGAAGGACGGCTTACACAGATCTGTGATGAAAACGAACGCACCGTAAACTTCTGCTATTGGAAAAATTGCCTGACCTGTGTCACCGACGTAAACGGGAACAGCCTGCGTTATACCTACGATGAAGCAGGACGAGTGTTGACCGGCACCGACAGTACCGGCGTGTGCTTCTTCACCGACACATACGACAGCAAAGGCAGAGTCATCCGGCAGAAATCCGGCGAAACCGATGCCGTTTCGACCTTTACCTATTTTGACAACGGCAAAAGAGAAACCACCGACCGTAACGGCAAGCTGAGCGTGCGTGAATACAATAAGGACGGACTTCTTGTGAAGTACACCGATGAAAACGGAAATTCGCAGACGTACAGCTATGACGAAAACTGTAACATGACCGCCGAGACCGATGCCAAGGGAAATGCGGTCAGAAAGACCTATGATGCCCGGAATAAGCCGACCGTGATTGTCGGCAAAAACGGAAACAAGACAATCTGTACCTATGACCGAAACGGAAACCTGACAAGTCTTGTCTATCCGAACGGAGGCAAAGAGACCTTCGTGTATAACGAACGGAATCAGAAGGTAAGCCATACAGACCTCCGCGGAACGGTGACGACATACACCTACGACGAAAACGGGATGCCGGAAAGCGTGAAGGTCGGAGAGCGCAAAGCGGTCCGGTATGAATATGAGAACGGATTGTTGATGTCCGTGACCGACTCCCTGAATCACCGGACGCGGTACGAATATAACGCCATCGGACAGATGACGGCGCAGATCGACCCGGATAACGGCAGAACGAGCTATGAATATGACCGTGCCGGTAACGTAACAAAGGTGACGGACAGTCAGGGATGTATCATCACCAATGAATACGATGCCAACCATCAGCAGATCGCACATACGGATGCCAACGGCAATCGGACGGAGTGCACCTATAACGGCAACATGAAGCTCAAAACCAAAACGCTTCCGGACAACAG
>CAKSSY010000050.1 GCA_934489945.1 uncultured Eubacteriales bacterium | reverse complement strand
GAAAACGCCTGCCGAGAATATTCATCATATCCCGTATTGCCGCGCCCGTCGGCGAAGTGACAATACCAATGGAAGCGGGATACCTCGGAAGAGTTTTTTTTCGTGCCTCATCGAATAATCCCGCCGCCTCCAATTTCTTTTTCAGTTGCTCAAAAGCAAAGAACATCGCCCCTTTGCCATCGGGAAGCATCTCGTCCACATACAACTGATATTGACCGTCGCGGACAAAAGATGAAACTCTGCCGTGAACCAAAACCTTCAAACCGTCCTTCGGCACAAAAGGCACCTTTTGCGCATGAAAACGGAACATAACCGCTCGTACAAGTCCTCCCTCATCCTTGAGAGAAAAATAGAAATGCCCCGTCTGATAGTGATGTTTGAAGTTGGAAATCTCCGCGCGTACCCAAATGCCGGACAGAAGAGGATCGGCATCAAGCAGCATTTTCACATATTCATTCAATTGGGTAACTGTCAGATACCGAATGGGTTCCGCCATAATTTCTCCTTTCCCGATAGGTTACAAATTCCGAAAAACAAGTCTTGCAAGACAGGATATACCCGCCGCATTATCCGACGAAAAAGACGGTTCGGCAAACCACACATTCTCGCCCTCCAACCTGGCTTTCAGCAAACCGCAACTCATTACACCTCCGCCATAAACAATCGGAAGTCCCGGATAACGCTGTCTGACAAACGTCGTCATTTCCACAAGCGTTCGTCCGATAAAATCCAGCACAAATGCCGCCGTCTCTTCATGGGAAGCACCGTTACGCAACATTTCGAGTGCAATATTCTCCACGCCGGAAAGATTACAGAAACCGTTCTTCACACAAATTCTGTGCCTAGGGATTTTTCCGGAATATCTAAGTGCCAGTTGTTCAAGTTCCGCACCGCAGGGAAAGCGAAGCCCCATTGCAACACCGACTCTGTCAATCGCCTGCCCCGCATGAATATCAACCGTTCCGCCCACAACTTCACATCGAAAATCGGCACCGTGCGGATGCACCAAAAGAACTTCCGTCGTTCCGCCGGAAACGTGAAATGCCAAAAATTCCCGTCCGAGAAGCAACTCCGAAGCCCCCGACGAATAGACCGCTGCCATAATGTGTCCATTCTGATGAGAGAACGAAAAACACGGGATATCAAGTGCCACCGACAATGCCTTTGCCGAAGCCACGCCTGCGAGAAAACAGGGCATATATGACCCTTCCTGCGTTCGCGGATACGCAGAGACTCCAACAGCAAGCAGTTGATCTTTTTCAAACATCTCTCTTGCCGACTCATACAGAACAGGCAGATTTTTTGTATGCAAAAAAACCGCATCACTTTGCCGCAATCCTCTTTCGCCTTCCTTCACAGGAAGCGGGTACTTAAGATTGGCAATCACACGTCCGTCCTCGGTGCAAAAAGCCATCGAGGTAGTATAATTACTGGTATCGATACCGAGAAAGCATTTTTCACTCATGATTCGCCGACACTTCTTCCGCCTCCGGCGTTTCCTGCTTTTTCTCACCATCCGGCTTATATCCGGTTGCCAAAAGCTCCTTGACACCGTTCAAAACGCCGTTAACAAAGGAGCGCGCCTTCGGATCATCAAACTTTTTGGAAAGCTCAACCGCCTCATTGATCGAAACGGTGGTAGGAATATCTTTGCGATACATCTGCTCGTATACGCACAGCCGCATAATACTGCGTGAAAGTCGTGACAACCGCGTGGTTTTCCATCCCGCCGAACATTTTCCGATCACTTCGTCGATCTGAGCCAGCTTGTCCAACAAATCAAAATAGACATCCTTGATATAGCTTCCCGCTTCCACCGTAAATTCTCTGTCTGCGGCGGCAAGCGCAAAAATCTCTTCCGGGTTCTCGTCCTTCTTGAATTCCGTCTCAAACAGAAGCTCCAAAACCGCTTCTCTTTGCTCTCGTCTTGTCATAATATGAATGTTCCTTTCTCCGGCAGAATTCCGGACAGCAAAAATCTTCATCATATTATTATAAAATTTTTTCTTCTGAAAGTCAACCTCAAAATGAATATTTTCCGAAAATAATGAATATTCAATCTTTTTTCCCCTCTTTTTGTAAAAAATCTGAAAAAACTATTGAAATAATGGGGAATTGACGGTATAATAAGTATGGATATTTGTTTATTCGGGAGGAATTGCCATGTTAAACAATCCATCCGGCGGAAAAACACAAACCTTTACCGTCGTCAGAGATAAAAGTCTGGAAACCAAACAGATTCTCAGAGAAATCTATATTGCTTTGAGCGAAAAAGGATACGACCCCGTAAACCAAATCGTCGGCTATCTTCTTTCAGAGGATCCCACCTATATTACCAACTATAAAAACGCTCGCGCTCTTGTCCGTCGAATTGACCGCGACGAGCTTCTTAACGAACTTGTCAAAAATTATCTCGGAGTGTAAACCGCATTTTGATACAGATCATTCATTTAAAAACCATGAGGAGGGTTGCGCCGCCACCTGCAACCGTCCTGTGTCTCGGAAATTTTGACGGTGTGCATCTCGGTCACAGACAACTGATCGAAGAAACAAAAAAAAGAAAAGAATTCCTTTCTGTCACTTGTCCCAATGTCGCAAGCGGCATATGGTTCTTTCGTGATCACACTTCCCTCTTTCTTTCGGGAAAGGCAGTCCCGCAGATTACAACCTTGGAAGACAAATTGCTCCTGTTCGCCGATCTTGGTTTGGACTATGCCTTTCTCGCCGATTTCCCGGAATTGCGGAATTTTTCCCCGACCGATTTTATTAAAAAAGTGCTTTGTGAAGAATGTCATTGCATTTTTGCGGTGTGCGGATACAATTTTCGCTTTGGGGCAAACGCTTCCGGCGATGCCGCCGAGCTGATTCGTCTGATGGAAGGAAACGGAGTGGTTCTCGACCCTGTAATGCGCGAAGGGGTTCCCATCAATTCCAGCACGGTACGTCGTTTGATTGCAGAAGGAAAAACCGAAGAAGCAAACCGTCTGCTCGGACATCCGTATTTTCTCCGTGCCGAGGTGATTCACGGGAAATCGCTCGGGCACGCATTGGGATTCCCGACCATCAATCAGCTTTTCCCACCAAATGCTCAACGCCCCGCCAATGGCGTTTACATTTCTGGCACATGGATCAACAATCTTCTGTTTCCCTCCATTACCAATGTCGGGATTCGTCCTTCTTTTGAGAACACCGATACCGTAAACTGCGAAACCCACATTGTCGACCATTCCGAAAATCTTTACGGTAAAGTTCTGAGAGTTGATTTTTATAAACGTCTTCGTGGTGAGATCCGCTTTTCGTCAACGGCGGAATTCACTTCCCAAATTGCACATGATACGGAAAGTGCAAAAAATTATTTTCAAATTGGAGGAGGATTGTCCGAATGAACGGAGGCAACCATCTGCGTGTACTCTCCGTTTTGTTGGTCTTTCTGATCGGATTCGGCAGTTTTTCCATCTCCGCTTCCGCTGAACCTCTGCCTCCGGCAGTCAATGATGTCGGATCGGTCTGCGTGGTAAATATCGAATACGGAAAAACTGTTTATTCGCTCAACGCGGATAAACTTTTATTTCCGGCAGCCACGGCAAAACTCGTTACGGCACTGGTTGCGGAGCGTTATTTTTCCGGGAATCTCTCAACTAAAATTGAAATCACCTCGGAAATGAAAGCCGAATTCCGCGGGCGCGTTCTCGGACTTGCAACCGGAGAACAGATCACGGTAGAGTCACTTCTTCATGCCATGCTGATCGGAGGATACAACGATGCCGCTATCGCACTGGCTTTTGCCGTGTCAGGCAACATTGCGACGTTCTCTGACCGGATGAACGAATACATACGTACGCTCGGGTTACAGCACACCCACTACACGAATCCGACGGGGCTTCACGATCCTGCAATGGTCACGACAGCATCCGACACGGCACGTGTAGGGGCGGCAATTATGGCAAACGATACCCTTTTCGCCATTACCAAAAAACAAAAATATGTTCTTCCCGCCACCAACAAAAGCGACGAATGGACGATTTATACGAGAAATGCGTTGATTTCTTCCCTTGTTCAAGAAGGATATTTCTATTCGTATGCCGCAGGCATTAACGCGGGTTCTACCGACGAAGCCGGCGAATGTGTAGTGACAAGCGGTAAACTTGACGGACTTTCCTATGTTTGTGTCGTCCTCGGCGGAAGTGCCACCGACAAAACAAACACCGCACTCGTCGCTGCCAAAAATGCACTGAGATACGCACTCAGCAATTTCTCGGTTCGCCTCCTCAAGAACAAAAAACAAAAAATCACCACTCTGCCCGTTCTCTATTCGGCAACCGTCGAGGAAGTTCCGGTCTACATGACAGATAACCTCGAGGCATTGATTTTAACCGGCACAGATATAGATAAGGAAATCATCTTTGAAACAAATCTGCTTCGGACCGAACTGGAAGCCCCCTTTGAAAGCGGAACCGTGGTCGGCTCAATTCGTGCCGTTGACAAAAACGGAAATTTGCTTGCCGAGACCGAGTTAATGGTATCAAATACGGTTGAAGCTCACGGTTTTCTCGTCTTTATGGCAAAGACCAAAAACTTTGTAACCGGCAAACTCTTTTTGGTCCTGTTGTTATTGTTTCTGTTTCTTGTCCTACCGGCAAGTGTCTTGCTCGGAAAAAGATTTGGCAAAAAACGTCGACCATATCGACGACTTCGTTTCCGTGACGACGACTAAGTTGAAACATAATTCTATAAAAATTTTAAAAGGTTATGCCCTCCAGCAAAGCCGGTGGCTTGCTCAACCTTATAGGGCATGGCGCCGACGAACTGAAAGTCCTCTGAATCTTCTGACACGTACACATTTTCCAAACAGCTGCGAATATGCGACGGAAACTACTTTTCGCCTCCCTTTTGTAAAGGAAAAACACGCAAGTGCGAAACAGATGTTTTGTAACAATTTCGCGTAGCAAAAACAATCCCGCCGTAGCCACGGGATTGTTCATCGACAAAAACTTTTTGGAACCACCCGCTTAGCGGGTGGTTTTCACGATACAAAAAGGCTTGCCACAAGGCAAAAACCTTGAAAACAAGCCATTTCTTTGATAAAATAATTATCTCTTGGAGAAATAAGAACAGCATTTTGTATCGTTTTGCAATATTCCGTAAATCCGCATAAAATAATGATTTTCTTTAATTATTGTATCATAACTTTTTGTAAAATACAATAGCGTTTTGTGTTTTCGGACATCAAAATGACATCAACGAACATCAATTTGTTTTTAACTTCAGAGATACCAAATTTGCTACTTTTGCTTTTGAACTTTGCAGGACAGCAGCGTATACATTTGCCGTTGTTGATACATCGGAATGACCGAGCAATTCACTAACTATTTTTAAATCAATACCATTGTTGATTAAAAGTGTTGCATTGCAATGTCTTAAACTGTGTTGCAAAATAACATACACTTTGCGACTTGTTGCAGGCTGATATGTACGAGTCTTGAAAAATGCAGTTATCTTCGCAGGAGTAAAATCCTTTAACTTTATATTTCCCAATTCGGGCAAGAGATGATTTTTTATTTGACCTTCGTAAGTGTATGCAGTTATAGGTTTTAGTTCGTTTTTTGCATAGTTATCAATGTACCACTCTGCAAGCTCCGAGAAACGCATATTTTCATTTAATGAGGATAAACCTCTGCATTTCCGTTCAAATTCAATAGCGAACTCATTTGCAAGTTTTTCGGCTTTCTTCGGTGTGGTGCTTTCGGACGGCTTAAAAGTTTTGGTCTTTCGGATTTTCTTGCCATTCACATCAAGACCAAGCGAAACAACTATTTGAAATGTATTTCCTCTCTTATTTATTGTTGCCATTGTTTAGCCACTCCCTATCTTTTTCAACCTTATCCAAAAAGGACATATAATCAGTTAAGTTTTCAACCGTGGGACATTCCTTGATTCTGTCTTTATATGCTTCGCATTGATTTTGAAAATCAATAATGAAATATGAATATGTGCCTTTTTCTGCAAGTTGTATTTTTGTTTCAATACGGTTTTTAACTCTTGTACATTGCTGTTTGATATTCCGTACAGCTTGTTCACAGCTCAAATGTGAGTAATCGGAAACAGGGCTATTTCTTTTACAGTATTTTGTATTGCTGTCTTTTCTGCTACTACTCTTAAAAAACCATTTTCCGCAATGTTGACATTGTGCAAATTTATATCCGTTTTGTAACGCAAAGTGAACGCTTGAAAAGATAATATCTTCTATTGATTGACTTTCATACACATACCAAATATCTGTTATATCGCTGTCTACACTCAAACGCTGTCCGCTTTTTGTGGTAAGTGTTCTGTTAAAGTGTATTCCTTTGCTATTTGCAAAACGCTCTAAAAAATCAAGGTTGAAATTATTGTATGAAAGATATTCAATATAATCAAATTTTGCTTTGTGTAACTGACAAACTTTAAACTGATTTATTCCGCTTTCGGTTAGACCGTGAAAAAGGTCTGAAATCAAGTCAAAAATCTTTTCAGTATCATCAAAAGATTTATCGGTATAAACAAGAAAATCACCAAAGAAAAAGCGAAAATCAGGGTGAATATCCCCATTTTCAACATCCCAATCATCAGGAATTATTCTCCCGATTTTTTTGTTATATCCACAGAACGATTTTGTGCTATCGCTCATTTCTTCGTATAACTCATATTCTATATCTAAAGTAATATGAAACTTTGTTGTTTGCTTTGAATAGTATGCACGAAATCTGTGCTGCATATATTATCACCCCGAAATGTTTCCTTTCATCATCTATTATGCCACAACATTTTTACAATGTCAATAGTTGTTGTTTTGATTTATAATTAAATTACAACGGAAGTGCACTGCCTTTAATATTAAACAAAGGAGTAACATTATGTATAATTTAGAAGTTAGCTTAAAAATCAAACAAAATCGCCTCTGTCATTATGAGGTTGCAAAGGAAATCGGCATATCTGAATTTACCTTTTGCAAGTGGTTAAGAGAGGAACTGTCAGAGGACAAGAAAAAACTTGTTTTATCTGCTATTGACCGAATTTTGCGAGGTGAAGCCAATGCTTGATACTCCCACTCAATTTTTGACTATACGTGAAACGGCAAAGACAGGAATACTGTCAGAGCATAGTTTAAGATTAATGAAAAAGCAGGGCAAAATTCTTCATATAATGTGTGGAAACAAATGCTTGATTAACTATTGCAGAACTGCTTGAAATATACCGAATAAGTCAACATCTTATCGCGACTTGATGAATTAGAAAAAACAACGTACAAGGAGTGATTTACAATGATTATTAAAGGCAATGTTTACAACACAAATCCCGCAACAGTCAGATATTCCGTAAAGGATTATCTTGACGAACTTCACAACAGATACGGCGAATACCGTAAAGAGCGCGAAACACTTGACGCTCGTTTGGAAAAAGAAAACAGCCGTTGGCAGAACGAAATCCGCAGAGGGTGGAATGATATGAAAATCAAACTGCAAGACGAACACAACCACAATGAAATATTAAAATCCATAAAAGAGGAATATGCAGAACTGGGGACAAAAGCAAGAGTTAGTTTTGACGAAGTTCTTTCCGAGGCAGATACACGCTTTGAACGCTATAACCGTGCTACAGGCGATAAAGTTGACATTGCAACAGTTGAACTGTTAAAGAGTGGTGTTTGAAATAACGGCTCTTGCAGGCGATTTTAAGGGTAATATAGCAATGCTCCGTATCATTGGCAAGTACGCTGATGAGAGGGCAAAGAACACAGACAATGACAATACAAAACGCGAACTTTTGGCTCTGTCTTATGCTTGTAAAAATGCAGAATTTAATTATCGCGCCCCTCTCGAATGCTATATTGAAATGGCTGTTACCGCTCTGTCGGCAAATGACACAAAATCTTATGCGTTCCACAAAGTATTGACAGAGGAAACCTATCCCGAATTTAGCGAGCAGGTAAAGGATATGTTTATATCAGTCGGATATGAGGGGAACGGTAATGAGTAATAATTTTAGAAAACGGCTTTCAGATGTTGAAAAAAAGATGTATAGTGATGTTTGGGCGATTGTTACATACACTGACGGCAGAACGGAGCGGAAAAGGCTGTTAGATGTTATCAGCTACTGCATAGATAAAAACTCTGCTCCGAGGGTAACAGATATATCCTTTATCGGTGATACATCTAATCAAGGCATTTTGCCCGAACTTGCTAAATACTTAGTCACCTCATAAAATTTATATATGCTAAAAGAAAAGGCGGTTAAGGAAAATTCCTCAGCCGCTTTTTCTTATTTTTTGCCGTTCGGACATCAAACGGACATCAAAAAAGGCTTGCCACAAGGCAAAAACCTTGAAAACAAGCCATTTCTTTGATAAAATAATTATCTCTTGGAGAACTGAGGAGCACGACGTGCAGCCTTCAGACCGTACTTCTTTCTTTCCTTCATTCTCGGGTCACGGGTAAGGAATCCCGCAGCCTTCAAAGCTGCTTTGTAACTGTCGTCAGCCTTGACAAGAGCTCTTGCAAGACCGTGACGGATAGCACCCGCCTGACCGGAAATACCACCACCGACAACTGTAGCGATAATGTCAAATTTTCCTGCGGTGCCTGTAACGCCGAAAGGCTGATTGACAATCAGCTTAAGGGTTTCAAGTCCGAAGTAGTCATCAATATCTCTCTTATTGATCGTGATCGCACCGGTGCCGGGAACAATGCGAACACGGGCAATGGATTTCTTTCTTCTGCCTGTTCCGTAGAAATAAGGCTTTGCGCTTGTATACATTCTTTCGTCCTACCTTTCTTAGACTTCAACAGCAACAGGCTTCTGTGCCTCTTGATTATGAGTTTCGCCCGCGTAAATCTTCAGACGGGTTGCGGACTTTGCTCCGATTGAATTCTTGGGAAGCATTCCCTTTACAGCAAGCTCCATTGCTTTCTCGGGCTTCGTTGCCATGAGCGTTTTATACTGCACCGACTTCAAACCGCCAATATAACCGGAATGATGATGGTAATATTTACTCTCTAGCTTATTTCCCGTCAGAACAGCCTTTGCAGCATTGATAATAATGACGAATTCGCCGCAATCAACGTTCGGTGTGAATTCGGGACGGTGTTTGCCGCGCAGAATTGTAGCAGCGGCAACCGCAGTTTTACCCATCGGCTTACCTGCCGCGTCAAGAACGTACCACTTGCGCTCGATATTTTCTTTCTTTGCCATGAATGTGGACATTTTTGCACTCTCCTTTATAAAATGAGTCTTTTCATTTGACTCGCCTATTATAGCACGCCATCCAATCTCTGTCAATACCTTTTTTGAAAAAAATCGAAATATTTTAATTTGGCTATTGCATATCTCGTTTTTTCTCGCTTATGCTCTTGTTTTCGCACTCTTATCGTTCCGCTCACATCAAAAATCTATGTCATATTCTTCGCCGACATACCATACTCTTTATCAAAAACAGCCGTTTTTCAAACGGATTCAAAAGAATAAGGAGAACGAATTATGACAAACTCGTACAAACCGGAAGGCACACTGATCGCCACCGCGGAAAACAAAGAATACATATCCTCAATTCAGGGCTTGGAAAAAGCAATGCAGTGCGGAAAGATTTTGGAAGCTCCCGTTCTGCTGTGCGACGGAAAAATGCGCCTGCATGTTGATCTGTATGGGGTGACGGGAATCATCGAACGGGAAGATGCCGTCTATTCCCCAAACGGTGAACCTGTCAAAGACATTGCCATTATTACCCGCGTCGGAAAACCGGTCTGCTTCAAGATTCTGGGGCTTGAACAAAACGGCGGAAAAACCATAGCACGCCTCTCGCGACGCGATGCCCAGGCAGAGTATGCAAGAACACTGTTGTCCGACCTTCTCTGTGGGGACATTCTGGAGGCACGCGTTACTCACCTGGAAAGTTTCGGTGCCTTTGTCGACATCGGTTGCGGCATCATTTCCCTGCTTTCCATTGACTGTATCTCGGTCTCCCGGATCTCACATCCCAAGGAACGGCTGTCGGTCGGAATGCCGATCTGGGTAATCGTAAAAACCATAGACCGGGAGAACGGACGGATTTTTGTCTCTCAACGAGAGCTTCTCGGCACATGGGAGGAAAACGCGGCACATTTTGAAGCCGGTCAAACAGTCGCCGGTATTATCCGAAGTGTAGAGCCTTACGGTGTTTTTATTGAGCTTGCGCCGAATCTTGCGGGTCTTGCGGAGTTGCGTGGCGAAGACATCAATAAAGCTCCCGAAACCATGATCGGACAGTATGCCGCCGTTTATATCAAAAGTATCATTCCCGAACGAATGAAAGTAAAACTCGTTCTGGTTGACTCCTGTCACGGTGAAATCCATCGTATGCCTCTTTCCTATTACATTGACGGCAACACCTGCCGCCACCTTGATTACTGGCGGTATTCGCCGGAATGTTCTCCGAAGCTCGTGGAAACCGTATTTGAGACACTGTAACTTTTCTTTATAAAAAAGAAAAATCTCTTGACTTTTCGGTTTGTATATATTATACTGAATTCATCCCATTTATCAAGCAAAAATCGGAAAGGATGACGAATATGACAAATTACAAACCGGAACATCTCGGCGTAATGATTGATATGTCGAGAAATTCAGTCATGAACATGGACTCTCTGAAACGTTTTCTTACTCTCCTGAAAAAAATGGGCTACAACACCGCCATGCTTTATACCGAGGACACCTATGAAATCGAAGGGGAACCTCATTTCGGTTATATGCGTGGCAAATATTCGATAGAGGAAATGCAGGAAATCGACACATTTGCCGCTTCCATCGGTATCGAAATGATCCCGTGCGTGCAGACACTTGCTCATCTTGCCACCTTCTTGCGTTGGCGTACTATTCCGAAGGATACCGACAACATCCTTCTGGTAGATGAAGAAAGGACTTACCAATTTATTGACCGAATGTTTTCCACGCTTTCAAAATGCTTCCGTTCCAAAAAAATACATATCGGTATGGATGAAGCGCACGAACTCGGTAAAGGAAATTTCCTCAAAAAACACGCTCCCGAAGAACCCTATTCCATTCTCAGCAGACATCTGAAAAAAGTCACGGAAATTGCCCAAAAATACGGTCTTGAGCCGATGATCTGGTCGGATATGTACTTCCGTTGCTGGAATAAAGGTGAATATTACATTCCCAAAACCGAAATTCCGGAAGAAATCGTTGAGGCTTATCCGAAGAACGTGATTCCCGTTTACTGGGACTATTACCATACCGACATAGAGAACTATAAAAATATGTTTGACAATCACGCACAACTCTCCGACAAAACATGGTTCGGCGGTGGAATCTGGAGCTGGAGCGGTATGATTCCGATAAATACCAAAAGTCTCAACACCATGAGACCGGCTCTCGATGCCTGCCGCAACAAAAACATCCGCAACATATTCTTTACCATGTGGGGAGATAACGGCGGTGAATGTTCGCATTTTGCCCAGCTCCCTGTTCTCTGCTATCTTGCCGAATATGCAAAAGGAAATCGCGATGAAGCATCCATCAAAGCCAAATTCCGCCGGATTACAGGAATCGACTATGACGATTTCATGAAAATCGATCTCCCGAACAATATTGACAACAAGCCCGGCTTCGTCAATCCCTCCAAGTACCTTCTGTATTCCGACTGTTTCAACGGTTTTCTTGACGGCACGGTGATTCCGGGCATCGGTGAACTTTATCGGAAATACGCCGAAGAACTCCGCTTGATAGCCAAAAAGACACGTCGATACGGCTATCTGTTTGATTCCGCTGCCAAGCTCTGTGATATTCTCGAATACAAAGCTGAGTTGGGTATCAAAACACGTGCCGCTTATCAGGCAGGTGACAAAGCCACCCTCAAAACCCTTGCCGAAAAAGATTACAAGGAGATCGAAAAACGACTTCGTATTTTCCACGCCGCCTTTGAAAAACAGTGGTTCATCGACAACAAGCCTCATGGATTTGATGTAGAGGATCTCCGTCTCGGCGGCAGTATTCAGCGTATCATCTCTTGCCGCAAGCGGATTTCCGACTATGTCAGCGAAAAAATCTCCTCGATTCCGGAGCTTACCGAGAATATTCTTCCCTATCAGAATGTGGATAAAGGAACTCTGAATTTCAACAACTATGCACAGAACGTTACCGTAAACGTCATGTAAACGACATAAAAAACAAGGCTTCCCTCCATTCGGAAAGCCTTGTTTTGTTTCTCTTTTGATACACAATCATCCGTTTTTTTTCAGTTTTGCAAAAGATGCCATCAGCCTTTTGGTTCCGACGCGATCAAAAACAACCTCATAGAGAAGGTCTGCCCCCATTGGCTTCGCCGAGAGAATTTCCCCCTCCCCGAATGTCGGATGTATTACACGGTCCCCGGGCACAAAATGTTCCGTTACGGCTACTTTACGGGGAGGACGGTTGATGTGCACCTGCTCCAACCGTGACGCGTACTTTTCGCGATAATATTCCTCCGTGCGGACAACGGGATGATACTCCGGCTTCGGTGTCTCCTCAACATTCAAAAGTTCTTTCGGAATTTCTTCCAGAAAACGAGACGGCGGATTATATTGGGTTTTTCCGTACAGCAACCGATTGTTGGCATAAGTAATGAGCAATTCGCTCTTGGCGCGGGTTATAGCAACATACGCAAGGCGGCGTTCCTCTTCAATCTCGGACTCGCTTCCTAAAATCGACTGCATCCCCGGAAATATTCCGTCCTCCATACCCGGCAGAAATACGACCGGAAACTCCAGCCCCTTGGCACTGTGAATTGTCATCATAACGACGGCGTCTGCTTTCTCATCGTATTTATCCACGTCCGCAACGAGTGCATTTTCCTCCAGAAATCCGGTCAGCGTCGGCACCATATCCGGTTCGTTCGCCAAAGAATTTTCGTATTCGATTACACCGGAAAGAAACTCTTCCAGGTTGTCAAGTCGCTCCCTTTCCGCTTCGCCGAGATCGATAAGCATCTGACGATATCCGCTTCGATCCATAGTCTCTCTGACAAGTGTCTCAAGCGATACACTGTCTTTGAGCTTTGTAAGGGTGTTGATAAGCTCGGTAAATTCTTTCAACTTAGCGGCACTCTTGGAAAGAGCCACATAGCGATCGGCATTCTCCATCACCCGAAAGAGTGAGCTGTTTTCCTCTGCCGCAATGCTTTCCACCGCATCCATTGTAACATCACCGATTTTCCTTTTCGGCACATTGATAATACGCAAAAGACGTTCGCGGTCGCTATGGTTTTCAATCAAATGAAGATACGCAACAATGTCACGAATTTCTTTACGATCATTGAAACGCTGTCCTCCAAGCATCCGATACGGAACTCCGCTCTTGGCAAAAGTCCGTTCTATATTTCCCGATTGTGCATTATTTCGATACAAAACCGCAAAGTCTCGAAAATTTCTCTTTCCCGAGGCAACAGCCGCATTGATCTTTCCCACAATATACCGGGACTCGGCATTTTGGTCGTCCAGCTTTTTCACCGTGATTTTTTCGCCGGCAGCCGCCGTTGTCCAAAGATTTTTTCCGTGTCTCCCCTGATTATGAAGAATCACAGCATTGGCAGCATCCAAAATTGTCTGTGTAGAGCGATAATTCTGCTCCAGTTTTATCACAGCA
>CAKSSY010000049.1 GCA_934489945.1 uncultured Eubacteriales bacterium | reverse complement strand
GTGTTTGCTCTGAGACGTCGGAGAAGGGAGACGCCATCCTCACCGGGGAGCATGACATCCAACAGAATCAAATCCGGCTTTTGGGTTTTCAGTGCTTCCATCATTGCACTTCCATCGGCAAATCCGCATGCTTCAAAGCCTGTGGATTTCAAAGTATAAATTTCAATATCACGGATATTCGCATCATCTTCAACGCACCAAATCATGGTAGCCTCCTTATTTTTCAAGCTCATTTTAGTAAGATTTTGTAAAAAGGGCAAGAAACCTTTTGTCAAACTTGTGTAAAATCGGGATTTTTTCTTTTTTTCACGGGAAACGGTGAGATTTGTTTCAAAAATCTGATCCTGATAGGACAAATTGTATCTTCGTTTGTATTTTTATATTTTCAATGTATCATATATGAATATATATCGGAAGGTGGAAAAGAATTGGACACAATAAATCTCATATTTGATACCGTTTATAAAAGTTTTGTGAACAAGATGTATGAAATTCTGTACTGTGTTGACTTTACTCAATGGGATCGGTATAATAATAACATAAGAAACCGAAAATGTCAAAATCTGTTTTCTGACAACGGTTCCAATCTGTGTCAGAGGAGTTATTTATGAAAAATCAATATCAGGAAAGAAGATTTCGAGATTTCAGAGAAATGTTGAACGCATCGGCAGAAACCTATGGAAAACGCAATGCGTTTTGCCTGCGGCTGTCGCTTGGAAGATATGAAAATATTACTTATGTACAATTGCGCGAGCACTACTACCGTCTGTGTAGTTTTTTCCTCAGAGCGGGACTTTTGGGGAAGCGTATTGCCGTGATCGGCAAAAACAGTTACGAATGGGTGCTTTGTTATCTTTGCGCCGCCACGGTGGGGGTTGCGGTACCGATTGACAGAGAATTGTCAGAGGAAGATATCGGAGATTTTTTGGATGCTGCGAATTGCGCCGCAGTTTGTACGGATGGCAAAAAGCCTTCCACATCTCGTCCCCAAAGTTTGATGGTGAATTTTAAAGCCGCCGCATCGCTTGCGTCGGGAAACAAGTATGAGATCGGGGAATACGTCGGAGAAGATTTTCCGACGGACCGGGAAGCGGTTGACGGGATTAAACTGCCGATTGATAAAATGCAGATTTTGATTTTTACATCCGGTACGACGGGAAAATCAAAAGGCGTTTGTTTGTCTCAGTATAATATTTGTTCGGATGTTTTTTATGCTCTCAGTGTCATCAAGGTCAGACCGGACGATCATACGCTTTCGGTTTTACCGCTTCACCATACCTATGAATGTACAATCAATTGCCTGACCCTTCTATCCAAAGGGGCTTGTATTTCGTATGCGGAAAGTCTCGGGAAAATTTCTGCCAATATTCGGGAGTATCATCCGACGGTTCTGGTAGTTGTTCCGGAATTGTTGAAGTTTTTGGCCAAGAAAATCAGGAAGGCAGTTGCGGAAGGGTGCCCGGCGAAGTATCGTACTTTGTTTGAAGAGGGCGATTTTGCCGATGCGATGAAGAAGATGCCGGTTTTGTTACGCTCAGCCATTCGTCATAAGGTTCGATTTACACTTGGGGGGAAGTTGCGTCTGTTTATTGTAGGTGCCGCCGAATTGGATCCCTCTATTGTCTATGACTTTGAGGCACTCGGAATCCGTACTTTGCAGGGTTACGGCTTGACCGAATGTTCGCCACTGCTTGCCGCCAATAACGATTTTTACTTCAATGGCGATTCGGTGGGAGTTGCTATTCCGGGTGTAACGTTGCGAATTGACGAACCGAATGAGGAAGGTATCGGAGAGATTCTTGCCAAAGGCGATAATATTATGATCGGATATTACAACGATCCCGATGCAACAAGAGCGGTATTTCGCGGGAGCTGGTTTTGTACGGGGGATCTCGGACGTTTTGGTGCCGACGGTGAACTGTATATTACAGGACGCAAGAAGAATGTGATTGTGACGGAGAACGGAAAAAATATTTATCCCGAAGAAATTGAAACGCGTTTGTCCGCCTATCCCGAGGTTGCGGAGGTATTAGTGGTTCCGACAAAGATTCACGAACGTGTGTGTGTGAAGGCAAAAATTCTGCCGAATACAGAATATTTGAGGGAAAGTCTCGGGCATATGCCGGACGCTGTTGAGATACAGGCATCCATCCGGAGAATCGTAGATGATATGAATGACAAAATTCCGGGATATAAACGCGTTTCCACAGTGGATGTGCTGACGGAGGCAATGGAAAAGACCACAACTCGGAAGATCCGTCGCATTGGCGAAAATGTACGGTAATTCAGCCAGGAAAGAATATGTTCTTTTTCTGAGATGTTTTTATATTATAATTATAAATGATAGAAAGTGGATTTTCAAGAGGAAAATCTCATAATGACGAAAGAAAAGTAATAATTTATCGTACTCTTGCGAAAAATGAAAAACAGTGTTATACTGTATTCGGAGAATTTTGAATAGGAGGATAAAAATATGCCGGGACCTGGAGGTGGATCTCATAGTGGAGGAGGATTCGGAGGCGGTGGCTTCCGAGGAGGTGGCGGAGGTTTCGGGGGCGGAGGATTTCGTCCGCGTCCGTTTTACGGTGGTTTTTTCGGACCGCGTTTTTATGGCGGCGGATGTCTTGGAGGGCTGTTCTCCTCGGTGATTTCATTTGTCGTGATGATTGTGGTTCTTGTGATGCTTGTTCTTTCTTTGTTCGGGTCGGCATTTTCCGAGATCGGCAACGGTGGGCAGGTACGTTATGACGAAAGAAAGTTTCAGGACTATGCGGATGAGCAGTATCGGGCGGAATTTGGAACTTCAACCGCGTATGAGGACAATATTCTGCTTGTGATTTTGACGGAAAAGGATGAAACCCGTTTTGAATATATTGCATGGGTAGGCGATCATATTGATACGAGAATCAACTATCTGTTCGGAAATGAACAAACCGCACTTGGAGCTGCCATGGCTACGGCATTCGGTGCTACGACCTATCGGTATTCGATGGACTCCAATCTTGCATCGGTTGTGAATATCATGAGTTCGAGAATTTTGGAGCAGAATCTTTCTTCGCCATTTCAATCGTCCTGCACTGACCTCAATCATGTGCAGGTCAAGTCGCATTTGATCAACAAGACCAATCTGCCGATGACAGAGGAAACCGTCAATACCGCTCTTGAGAACTTTACCCGTGAAACCGGGATTTCGCTTGTGGTTGTTGTGGAGAGTGCTGAGACCGTGTTCGGAAGATCCGTTTCTGTTTTTTCCGTTGTGCTGATGCTTTTTCTGTTGGCTGTATTGGTTTTGATAATTGTTCGGTTGGTTCGTGGTCGGGGGGCGCGTGGAAACCGCGATGATTTCCGGAATTACGATTCCCGTAACGATGGATATGATCCGAATAACCGATATCGACAAGATAACCAAAATAAATGGTAATTTCGATTCGAAACGCCGCAATTTTTTGCGGCGTTTCTTTTTGTTATAGTCATGTTGAACAAAAAATAAAGAAATCAATTGCGTTTTTTGGTTAAAATGTAGTCGGATTTGGGGTTGACGATACTTGATTTCTATGGTAGAATGTGCGGACAAAGGGAAAGGAAGGTGTATCTATGGAACCCGAGATCTTGGTCAACAAGCATCTGACAGCCAAACAGTCAGACAGAATCCGGTCCTGTGGGACAGAAGAAAATCCGGTGATATTTGCCATCGTCGGCGATATTAATATCGACGGACAGTATGCCGAAACAACACTTGTGTTTACCTCCTCTGACCTGGTCGTATTGGAAGCGGCGCGCGAAAATGAGGAAACCCGTATCCGTTATGCCGAAATAGACGAGATATTTGCCAAGCGGATGTACGGCAATGCTTTGATTCGCATAAGGATGAAGGGCGAAAAGCAAATCCGAAATGTGTTCCGCTATACGTTCGGAATTGCAGCACTTTGCGATTCGGCAATTCGATTTGTAAAGGAAGTCAAGGGTGGTGCATCGGTTGCAGCTCAACGCGAAAGTATTGCCCTTGCCTACGAAAAACAGCTTTCGGTATGTCCCCGTTGCGGACGAACCCTCTCCTCGCCGGGAGTCAAATGTATCAATTGTGAGGGAAAAAAGAAGGTCATTCTCCGTCTTGCTTCATATATGAAGTCCGAAATCGGCGGATTGATTCTTTCGGTTTTGATTTCTATCGGAACTACGACGCTTATGTTGATCCCACCGTATCTGACAAGGACACTTGTTGATACCGTTCTGAAGGATGTCGGAGGTGTGATTCCGGAAAGCAATATAGAGTTGTTGGTGAAAATCGGCATTGCGCTTGCCGTGATTCAGATTGTACGTCATGTATTGGGGGCGTGTCGTGCGTATATCATGCGAAAATGTGGAACCAACATTGTAAAACAACTGCGGGATGATGTGTATGCCCATGCACAGCACCTTCCGATGTCTTTTTATGACAAAACCTCGACCGGTTCGGTTATCAACCGTATTTCCGGGGATAGTGCGACCTTGCAGACTTTTATGATGCATATTACGCAAGAAGCGGTTGTGGAATTCTTCCGTATGATCGGTATTATTATGATTATGTTGGTGATGAGTCCGCGTCTTGCGCTTTATTCGCTTCTTCCTGTGCCGTTTGTCGTGGTCGGTTCGAGGATATTTTCTAAAAAGATTGCCCCCTATTATCGTCGGATCTGGCGGAGATGGACGGCGGTCTCCAGCGTACTTACCGATACCATTCCCGGTATCCGCGTTATAAAGTCTTTTACCAATGAGAAGAACGCGACCGAACAGTTTGAAAAGCGCAATGAAGAGTGGTATCAAACCAACCTGAAAGCCGGAAAAATCCTCAGTGTATATCCTTCTGCTGTTAACCTGTTTATCGGTTTTGGTTCGGTTGTCATTTGGGTGTTAGGCGGTTTTGCGGTTATCCGCGGCAGTGAGGCGGGGGTCGGAAATATTACCGCGGGTTTGCTGGTTTCCTTTATTTCGTATGCCGCCATGTTTTATGAACCTGTCAACTTTTTTGCGACATTGAATGACTCTTATCAGAACGCGCTTTCTTCTGCGGAGCGTATTTTCGACATTCTGGATGCCGAACCTGAGGCGGATTTCGGAAAGGGAAATATTCCCGAGAATGGTTTTAGCGGAAAAATTGAATTCAAGAATGTGTCGTTCTCTTTTGACCGCTCCAAAAAGGTGCTGAAAAACATCAATATTACCATCAATCCCGGAGATATTGTCGGCATCGTTGGGACCACCGGTTCGGGAAAATCCACGCTTGTCAATCTGTTTATGCGTTATTATGACAACTATCAGGGACGTATTCTGGTAGACGGAAAGGATATTCGGAATATCGACATGGAATATTTCCGTTCACAGATCGGCTATGTTCAGCAGGAGCCGATGATGTTCCATGATACCATCTTTAACAACATCGCATATGGAAACACTTCTTATTCGGTGGAGGATGTGATTTATGCCGCTGATGTTGCCAATGCACATGAATTCATTGTCCGACAGCCGGATGGCTATGATTCGGTACTCGGCGAACGAGGTGTTGGGCTTTCGGGTGGCGAAAGACAGCGTGTTTCGATTGCGCGTGCAGTTCTTAAAAACCCGAGTATCCTTGTGTTTGACGAGGCTACCGCATCGGTGGACTCCGAAACCGAGCACCTCATTCAGGATTCTATTGAACACTTGATTATGGGCAGAACCACAATCATGATTGCACATCGCCTGTCTACACTCAGTAAAGCCAATAAGATTATTGTGGTGGATAACGGTGCGATACTTGAGAGCGGCACTCCCGAGGAACTTCTTGAAAAGAAGGGGAAGTATTGGAAACTGGTACAGATTCAATCGATGGCGGATAAACTCACCAGTCAGAAGCGCGAAGAGCGTTTTGAGTAAGGAGGCGACCGATATGACAAAACGATTTCTTGTCGGAAAAAACGATCATGTGATTCGTACGGATACTTATTTGGTTCGCATTGAACTGCAGGACGGCAGAGTTATGGAGAATCTTGAACCGCGTCGTTTGTTTCCGTATACAATGCCGGATCGCTATATTACTCTTTTGAACCCCGAGGAAAAAGAACAAGCTATGATTCCGTCGCTTGACGCGTTGGATGAAGCCTCACGGGAGGCAGTGGAGGCGTGCTTTGATGAATTTTATCTGATTCCGCGCATTACTCAGATTTTGCATATTGAGGACAAGGCGGGATCCTTCAAGTGGACGGTAATGACCGATCACGGAAAAGTGGAGTTTCGTATCCGTAACCGTCAGAGCGATATTAAAGAGGGAGAAGGCGTATTGTTTATTCGGGATTCCAACGATAACCGTTATCGTGTGGAGCTTGACAAACTCGATGATAAGAGTATGCGTCGCGTGTCAAGTTATATCTGAAAATTCATAGGAAAACAGCCGCTTTTCAAGACGGATTTGAGTCTTGGAGAGCGGCTGTATGTTTATGCTTTCTTCTTGTTTCTGTGGAATACTTTTCCGAGAACATTTGTGACGGAGGATTCGACCGCAATGCCACCGGCAATTCCGAGAGCTGTAACGAGTGTGTCCTGTCCATAGAGCAAAAATCCTGTCATATCCTGCCGAATGAGGCAATTCATAGTATTGAACAACATTCCGCCGGGAACGAGTGGAATCATGCAGGCAGTAATAAAGACAGATGTCGGTGTTTTGAGCAGTCTTGCCAAAATGTTGGCGTAGATGACCGACGCCAGTGCCGCAATCAGATTAGAGAGAAACAGCGCAGCACCAAGACGATCCAACAATAACCAAATCGCACAGGTCAATGCACTACCAAAGGTTGCGGCAGGAATATGTGTCGGCTTAATCTGAAACAGCAGGGAAAAACCGGCAGTGCCGATTGCCGCCGTGAGAATCAGTTTTAATTCTTCCATTGTATCTTTTCCTCCTGTCAAACAATCAACGTGCGGAGCAGATAGATTGCGATGATGTATCCGAAGGCGATAATTGCGGCTTTGAGCACCGACTGAATGAGTTGAATGATGCCAGAGATGGTGTCTCCGCACAAAAGGTCACGGATGGAGGTTCCGAACGTCAGTCCGGGGATGAGAAGCATAATGGTGCCGATCATGATTTTATCATAATGAGCTCCGATTCCCGCAAACGGCAGAAAAACAGCCAAAAGACCGGCCAGAAGAGAAGAAAAGAGCGTATAAGAAAAGGTGGTTTTGACACGCGGTGCAAAACTGCCTACAAAGGTGATAAAGATGGCAATCAAAGCTGTTGCCAGGGCATCAAAGAGATTGCCGCCGAAAAATACTGTGAAGGAGGAGGCGGCAAGAGTTGCTGCAAGATATTCTATTCCTGCGGGGTATGCGGTAGCCTTTTTGGCAGCGAGAAGGCGATCCTGTGCCTCTTCAAGAGAAATCTGACCTGCACATAATTCGCGCGATATGGTGTTAATCAGATCAAGGCGGAGAAATTGATTCCGACTTTGTTTGATACGACGTGATTGTGAAGCATAGTCTCCGTTTGGCATACGGATAGTAGCATTGATAAGGGAAGTGATGCAGAATGCCTCAACATGAATTGCGCCGAGTGCACGACAGACACGTTCAATGGTATCTTCGGCGCGGTGTACTGCCGCACCGTTTTTAATTAATCCTTCGGCAATATCAAGGGCGGTGCAGAGCACCTTGTCTGCATTGTTTCCGTTTGCGGCAGGAGAGGAGAGAACTGTATTCTCCATGAGACTATTCCTGTCCTTTCAGAATTTTTTGTCGCTTTTTGTAATCCGGCAGATAGGATTCTACCGTTTGCCAGAAAGCGCGGCTGTGATCATGATGCAAAATATGTGCCAGCTCGTGTACAACAACATAGTCGATTGCTTCTTCCGGATAAGCGACGAGAAGATAGGAGAAGCAAAGAGAGTTTTTGCCTGAACAAGATCCGAAACGCTTTTTGGCACCCGTGATACGGATACCGGTGGGACAAACTCCCATAATGGCTCCGTAGGCGGCGACCTTTTGGGGCAGGATTTCATGAGCGCGTGCGATCAGAATTGGAATTTCGTCTGCAGTTGGAACAGGGCGTTTTTGGGCGCGCAATTTTTGAAATTCGGTATGTTTTTGAATCCAATCGTGTCGAGAGGCAAGAAAGCGTTCAATTTCAGAAACCGACAGTTTCATCGGTGCGCGCACCAAAAGCTCAGCCTCCTGTGTGATTTCGATTGCCAGCGTTTTCCGCGTTGAACAGATCAGTTTGTATTCCATAGGTTTTGCTCAATTCCAGAAACCGATACTTGTTTTTTCATCCAAAACAAATGCGATGTTTCCCGACCATCCCTGAAGCAGGGAACCATCCTCGCAATAGGGGGAGAAATATTCGATCGGTGTGTAATTTCCCTTTTTCAGGTTATATTCGAACGGAATTGTCAACAAGTGTCTGTATTCCATGCCGAATTGGCGTTTGGCATATGCGTACATTGCCGACAAATAGGGCCAGTTGGCACCGTTGTGATAATTAAATGGCTGAGAAGATTTATTTCTTGCCGAATCAATTCTGCTGTAAAGTGGATAAACGCACATACTTCCGAAGTCTTCGCCGACATCATTGTTTTTCGACTCCAGTAGCTGTTCCATTTTCGTAAGCATTGATCTGGAACGTTTTTCATCTGC
This sequence comes from uncultured Eubacteriales bacterium, assembly GCA_934489945.1. GTDB lineage: Bacteria > Bacillota > Clostridia > Oscillospirales > CAG-272 > RGIG8775. Next base: position 5,215 of record CAKSSY010000049.1, on the reverse strand, counting down.
AATTCCGAAAATTGTTGCAAAAACCGTATCAATGGACAGGTTGTCTTCGGTATAATCTTCGTTTGTAAAGTTTATATAATATCCTTTTTGTTCGTCCCAGAGCTTGGTATTGATGGCATCCTTCACTTTCCGGTAACGATCGTCAAAGAGATTGTAATGCTTCCTGTCGCCTTTCAATCGATATATTTGTGCAATGCTGTATAAGGCTCTTGCGTATAAAAGTTCGTCGTAGGTGACGTAGCCGTAACGATTGACTTCGTCTGCCCAGTCCCGCTGGTTGTAACGCCCGGCTTTGTACAAAAGACCAGTTTCATCGGTATAACCCGAAAGATGGTCAATGGCTTTGATGACTTTGCCGAACGTGGTATCATTTCCGATTTTTTCATCGGCAAAGGCAATATCTCCGCAGAAATGAATATAATCGTATAACATCATTGCCAAAAAGGAAGGGCTGTCGTAATGATCGCCCCACCAGCTTGTCCAGTCGCTTTTTACGGCAGACGGACAGGATCCGTCATTGCCGATACCTCTGACAAGCGTCAGGATTTGATTTTTTACCTTGTCAATGTGACCGTTGTATAGTGGCAAAACCGTAAAATACGAATCGCGGTAATAACTTCGCATGGGAGAAAGATATTTGCAACCTGCCATAAATGCCTTGTACTCTCCCTTTTCCTTGTAGTTTTCCAAAGAACACCAATAAGATGACAGATAGGTTGCTTTTTCTGTCTCGGTTAACTGCTCGGGAAGTAATACGCTTGCCGTCTCCTGCTTGACAGCAAGATGAATATTGTCAAATTTTTCCGGGAAATCCGTGTTTTCTTTCGGGAGACCACAGCAGATCATGCGAGTACGAATTTTTGGATGTTGAGAATCCAATTTGAAATAGACAGCGAGATTTTCCCGGACATATTCCACATCTCTGTCCGATTCTAAAATATTTCCGTCTCCGCATACGGTGTTGCCGTTGACAAGCTCCGCGTGGGAAAAACAGTTTCCGAGAAGTCCGACTTGTAAAACATCATCCCTGTTTTCGGTAAGTAAGGTATAGCAGGTGAAAACGCCGCTTTCTTTGGTGTCAAGAAACTGCTCGATTTTCAGAACGGCAGTTTTCAAATCCAACTCGATGGTTTGTGTTCTCCCAAGCATGGTAACTTTTTTATTCGACAATCCGTCCTGAATTTTTCCGTTGTAGGACAGTTGGATAAAGCGTATGGGAAACGCCAATGAAGTTCCGTCAGCCATAGAATAGTATTCTACGCCGCCTTTCCCGTCAAAGCGGGCACCAAAGGTATAGTTGGACACATCGTATTCGGCTTTCTCGTGTTGTTTGCCGAAGGCGACAATGGCACCGTTTTCAAATTGAATTTTCATTTTTTTCTCCTGTTCTGATATGTCAAAGCCAGTCGGTTTTTCTGTCTTGATCATAAGTATAACGCGTCCGGGAGAGTTTGTCAAGGTGCAATCGATTATAAAAAAGATGGGTTAAAAAAGTCCAAACTTTTTTAACCCATCCGTAAATCATTTATGCAGATTATCAAAATAACGGATAAGACTGAACAGGTTGAGACTGATTCGTTTGTAGGCATCGGTGACGGGCTTGTATTCGTTCATAAAGTTGTCAAACAACCCTTTGTTCGATCCAAGGTTGGAGGTATCGATTTCGCCTTTCCAGATCTGTGTCTCATTGCCCGTTGCGGGAATAATGTTGTTGTTCTGATCGACGAAACTGGAAATTGCGTAGCGTTGTCCCTTTTTGAAAACGCGCAGAATGGTTTTGCCGCCGTCATTTGTGTAGAGAGACTGGTCGTTGTCCTGGAAGCGATACCAAATCCAGCCGACGCAGTATTTACATTCAAGAAGCAGAGTCGTATAGTTGTCATAATAATGTCCTCTGTCTTCCTGAGTATGAACCTGCCAGCCCGCATTTTCCTGATTGCCGAGAAATTGACCGTTCATATCCTTGGCGTCGGCGGCTTTGGCGTAGAATTCGGTTACAATGAAGGGTTTTCCGGAATAACGGTAAATGGTTGCCATGGTGGCGACAGAGGGCTGAAGACCGCCGTACATATTGATCGTCAGAACCTCACAATAGGTTCCCGCGGCACGGAGATAACCTTCGCTGGTCTTGTTGTTGGAGTCGGCACGGGTACCGATGTACATATGGTTGGGGTCATATTTGCGAATCACGGCGTTTACGGTGGAGAACAGGCGACCGAATACAAACGCCTTGAATTCTTCACGCAACGCGCAGATGTTGTTACCGTTCAGATCGTCAAAAGAGAGATCCTTTTTACCGAGCGCGGCGGAAAGCCATGTCCATGCGGTAGCGTAGGAATAGGCATTGATTGGATCGGACGGATCCAACAACAAATAGCGTTCCAGCATATTATCGTTTTTGGGGAGTTCGTTGTCGGAGGTGTAACCGAGAATGTGTCGGTTGTCGCGATATTTTTCAAGGATCGGTTTGTTTTTCTCGTCCACGGCGGTTTGAAATTCGGGGTCAAAAACATTCATGGTGTTGTTGTTGGCAAACCAGGAAGAGCCGCCGGTCGAGGTGGCAAGACCGAGTCCGCGCATGTAAGCGGAAATACCTTTCAGTCCGATAATTGTTGTTAACGGATGTGAGACGGAAGTGACGCGGTCTTCGCTGCCGGTTACGGTATTGACACCGACTTCCATCAAACGCTTGGTAATAAATTCCCAATAAGCATCTTCACTGCCGAATTTGTCAAGAATGGCTTTTTTCTGATTGGGGGTGGAGCCACAATTGATAGTGTTGGCACCGCAGGCAAAAAATGGATTGCCCACAGGGTCAATGATGTAGGTTCGCTCTCCGTCGAAGCGTTCGGTATGGAAGAAGCCGGTCGCTTTTCCTTTCAGACCGCTGTTGGTGATGCCACCGAACTTGTCGTATTCCGATTTGGGACCGGGGACAAAGCCGCCTTCGCTCTTCAGGGTTTCCAGTGTTCTGGCATACTTGGTGAGATACTTTGTAAAACCGCTTCCGTCACCGGCAACCGGATTGCCGCCTTTTCCCTCACAAAGAACCGTGTGTGTCTTGCTGGGGACTGTGACATCAACCGTTTCCAGTTCAAAGAACCTGTCGGCATTGTGAGAAAAGGTTTTTGCCCTGCCGCAGTTTGTCCACTCATCCACGATGTTGCGAGCGTATGCCCAGACGGCATCGTCCTTTTCTTTGTCGCCGCTGAGAATTTCGGAGAAAGCCTTTTGATTGGTGGCGTGGGCATATTCCACGCCAAGTCCCTTTTGTGTGAGAACAGGATTTTCTATCCGAAGTTCACCGGGCGTGATCTGTTCGGGTTCCAGCCGGACGGAAAGTATGGTTTCGCCTGCGGCAAGTGCTTTTTTTGCCGCGTCGGTAAAATCGGTGCCGAGAAGAACGCCGCGAATACCGGTGGCTTTTTCTGTCGGTTGTCGATCCCAAGTGAGAGTATCGGGGGTCCAGTCATTTTCCGTTATGGTGGCGGTATAGAGGACACCGTCGTTGTGGTTATCGAATATGTTGACAAAGAATTTCAGACGATTGGAACCGGAAAAATCAAAACCGGAAAGATCAAATTTCAGATACAGCTTTCTTTGATAGTCCGCTTCCTCTGTTTTTTTGACAAAAAGTGTATCGCGGTCGACGCCGATTTTTTCATTGATTTGTCTGCCGGTCATGGCACTGTAAATACCACTGCGGACATATGCCGCTTCTATAGGGTAATAACGTCCTGTATTCATGCTTTATGATCACCTTTCCTTTTTCTTGTGGGGCAATACTCTTATTATGCCATAGAACGGCAAAAAAAGCAAGTGGGTTGTAAAAATTTTCTCAATTCAGAATGCCGTCCAATACCTTCCCGAGCATATCGCAAAGTTCCGTGCGGTTTGCGGCACCGAGAAATCCGGAGAGTGAGCGAATATGATTTTTCAGCATGGAGTCGGATGTGTGCAGATGTTCACAGATGGAGTCGTATTTTTCGCCGCTCAACAATGCGGCGGCAATCTTTCCGTCGATGGCATCATGGGTTGAAAAATAATCCTCCAGACGCAGAATATCAAGAACATCCGAATCGCCGAAAAAACTCATAGTCTCGGTTGTTTTTACGGGAATAGAGACAGGCGAAAGCGGTTGAACAGGTTCCGTCGTACTTTTCGGAGTCGTGTCGCGGAAGATGATTTCTCCGCGCAATACCGTATCGATAGAGCGGATCCGATCATTTGCAAGAAGTGCACGATAGGTGTCGACCGCGCAGATTCCGACATCGGTAAAATTGAGCGTGGTGGTTGTCAGTTTCGGAGAGACAATCTGCCCGAGCGCGGTGTTGCCGTATCCGATGACCGCGATGTCTTCCGGGATGCAAATGCCCTTGCCGATAAGGCGGCGCATCAGATAGATTGCCGTAATGTCGTTAGAGCAAAGTACCGCGTCGTAGGATGTTTTATGAGTTTCAAAACGGTCGAAGCAGGCAGAGAGACTTCCGTCAAATGTAAAAACATCGTGTTCGGAAAAATCAAGTCCGAAATCCGAGGCTGCTTCGGTAATGCCTGTCAGTTTGGCGTTGTCGGCAAGAGATCGGATGTTTCGGGCAAAATAGGCAATTTTTCGTCTTTCGGCACCGCAGAGATAGCGGATAATATCATAAGTAACTTCGGCGTAATTGACGTTGACCGTACTGACATCGCGCCCTCCCGTGTAAAGCCCGGAGGCAAGCAGGATTGGACGCCGGGAGAGTTTTGTAACTTCAGCGGTGTGGTTCATCACCCATTGTCGGCGACCGGAAATAATGAGAACCGGTTCTCGAATTTCGGTATCGCCAAGAAAATCCGAAATCGGTTCGTTATCGGAACACTCTGAAATCAAAACGCCGAGAACGCGTCGAGTTGCTTCTTTGCAAATTGCATTTTTTATCATGCTGTACCAGTAGGTGTCGGTGTGTCGGATGTCTCCGAGACAATGAACGATGGATTCCTTCGTACTCATGTCTGTGAACTCCTCTGAATTTTAATATTTCATTATAGCAAAATCTGAAGAAAAAGTCAAGACCGAATTGCCGTTACAGGAAGGGAGAAAGCAGACTTTCCGATTCTTCGCGAACGCGTTATAATACAAGTGAAACAAACGAAAGGGGGATGGAAATGAAAGAACAGGAAAAGCAGATTTTGATTACAGCGGGGGCGGCAAACACAGGGTACGGGGTGGCTACTC
>CAKSSY010000048.1 GCA_934489945.1 uncultured Eubacteriales bacterium | reverse complement strand
CTCTCGCAAACTCCCCAGCCGCTTTTTCTTTGAAGCCAAAGGCGCAAAGAAAAAGCTAAGCAAAAAGAAACGCCGATAGGAGAACGGGGGGAACGTGCCGCTTTTTGAAAAAAGCGGCGCAAAAACTTTTATTGCGGTCTCGCCATTTCGTTTTGCGTCACGGCGGCGCGTCTTTTCCATTTGTTCAAGAGCTTTGGGGAAGGTGGTGTGAACGTTTCCGCGTCCACGCGGAAACGGAGCGGAGGGAAGCCCTTTTCCCGAAAAGGGTTCCCTCCGCTTTCGTTCCCCCGTTCTCTCTAAATTTACTTAATCGTCTCGCTGTTATTCAACACAAGCGTGCTATAGAGGAAGAGAACATCTGTATTGGAAAAATTGAGTCTGGGGCAGATAATTGCCGGATGAATGTACCGGATGTCCACCAACGTGACCTTGCTGTAGCCCTCCAGCAGGAGAGGAGCTATGCTACTACCGAACGAGTCCCGGAATATCACCAGCTCGCGATCGGTTTTGGCATTCGGGTTCTCCAATGTAATCAAGGACAGCGAGCCGGAGAGGAACATCTCATAGGGGTCTCTGCCCGTCCCTTTTTCAAGGTCATAGACGGGAATGTCTTTGCCATTCTGTTCATCACGGACGGTGGCATTCTCAAGCGTTCCCGACGTCAGATAGTAGATGACTTCGGACGGCAGGGGAAGTGCGGACTGTCCGTAGTAGACACCGTGGAAAGGATGGTCAAGCGTGTTCTTGGTGTAATCTTCCCTGCCAGAGGTTCCCATGCCGGCAAGCAGAGCATTCGCCACATCGACAATCTGTTCCTGCCGCCAGTGCGTGTCGGTCTTGTAGTAGTCCTCAATCGAGAGGAGCGGAAAGATATCAAGATACTCGGCAAAATCCGTGTCTTCACGGAGAGTGGCAATCAGCTTTTCGTAATCGAGAGACAGATGCCCCGACTTCTCTGCAAGAAAATAACTCTTATCGGGAATCACCGAAAGATAGACGTTCGCACCCTTATCACGGAGATATTTTTCGTAGATGAAGGCAAACCGGCTTGCCGCATAACGGATCGCTTGTTCATTCAGCGGATATTCCATTGCCGCAATGTAGCCGTCCGCCAGATAGAGTCCGTTATTGTCCTTCTGACCGAACACCCCCGTCGAAAAAATGGCGTTGAGCGAACGGAAAAAGTCACGGAACGGAAAAGCGTCCAGACAGTAGCTTTCAAAGTTGTTCATAAAGTTGCCGTTTTTGATGGTTTCGGCACTCAGAACGGGAAATTTGGCATAGGGACGGCGTTCGCTCTCGGAAAATTCGGCTTTCGGCAAAAACAGCACCAGTGCCGAGGAAACGAGAAGAAAGACCGCCAAAACTATGCAGACAATTTTATTTTTCGTTTTCATATTGCCTCCTTACGTGTCAGAACCGGAAATACAAGAACGGGTTGAAAGAACCGTTGACAAGATATCCGGTCATGACCATCATCATACCGAGCAATACCACGGGTTCCAGAACGGCAACCACGCCGCGTGTTTTTGCCCGCTCGGCAAGGCAGACAAAACCTTTTTTCACAATCGGAGTAGAACCGACAATTCCCAAGAGCAGGACAATTCCGTAGCTCTTCAGATAATAGAGCGACTCGGCTCCCGCAAACGGAATTCCGCCCGCGCCAACCAGTCCGCCCAGATCGGCAAACGCCTGACGCATGTCCGAAGCACTGAAGATAATAAAACTGATGATTACGGCTGCCAGCAGATACACACGGGAGAGAACGCGGCTCTTCTCAAGATATTTGCCGAGCCACAGCTTTTCCACCATGAGCAAAACCGCAAAGAAGAGTCCCCAGATAATGAAGTTCCACGCCGCGCCGTGCCAGAATCCGGTCAGGAACCAGACAACGAGAATGTTGAACATCCAACGGAGTTTCGGAACGCGGTTGCCGCCCATCGGGATGTACACATAGTCGCGGAACCAGCTTCCCAGCGACATATGCCAACGCCGCCAGAATTCGGTGGCACTTTTGGAGATAAAGGGATAGTTGAAGTTTTCCAGAAAATGAAAACCGAAAATACGCCCCAAACCGATTGCCATATCGCTGTAGCCCGAAAAGTCGAAATAGATGTACAGGGCGTTCGACACAGCGTAGAGCCAGTAGAACAAAACGGTTCTCTCATTTGACGCGCGGAAAGTTTCGCAAAGTCCGTAGAGGATGTTGGCAATAAAGATTTTTTTGCCGAGTCCCAGAATGAAGCGTCGTGCTCCGAGAGCCGCCTCGTCGAAACTGTGCGTGCGCGTATCAAGTTCGCGTGCGATGTCGGTATAACGGACAATGGGACCCGCAATCAACTGCGGGAACATGGAAACGTAAGCCGCAAGACTGATGGGATTGCGCTGTGCCGTTTCGCCGCGGTAGACATCAATAAGGTAACTGATGATCTGGAAGGTGTAGAAGCTGATACCGATAGGAAGGGTAATTTTCAGAAGCGGAATTGCCGCACCGGTCAGCCGGTTGAAGTTTTCGAGAAAGAAGTCGGTGTATTTGAAGTAGAGCATGAAGGAAATGACACCTGCCACCGACAGAATCATAAAGAATTTCGATTGCCACCTTCCGCGGAATCGCTCAATCAAAAGACCGAAGCCGTAGCCCATGGCAATCGCCAGAACCATCAGAAGGGCATAAAAAATACCGCCCCATGCGTAAAAGATCAGGCTGGACAGCAGAAGAACCACGTTTTTGAAGCTCTTCGGCACCAAAAAGTAGATCAGAAGCACCGCGGGGAGGAAATAATACAAAAATGTAACACTGGAAAAAAGCATAAAACCTCCTTCAATTTGAGGGTGTAAAAAGTCTTAACTTTTTTACACCCTCATGAAATACTCCTCGCCGGCGTTTTGCCTCAAAGCGAGCAGAAAACACTTGTTTTTACAGACAGAAACAGAGAGTTTCCGTCAGAAATCACGGCTTTCCGCCGATGATCTCCCCCGGCTGTAAAAAACGATGGATTTACAGCCAAATCCGTCAGTTGACCGAATCAGCCTACTGCGGGGGTCTCGGAGACCAACTTGGCACCGTCAAGCGTAAGAGCGGCGTTCTTGAATGCCTGAATGATTTCGTCGTTGCCGAAAGCAGAGACGAGAATATTGCCGGGCAAAGAAAGGATGACCAATGTATCGGGGAATCCGCACAACCAATGACGGTCGTGAATATTATCCTCAATTGCCTTGACGGCAGCCTCGGCATCGGCAGCAGTCGTGAAGTGATAGGCGGCACCGGTAAAGGTGTTATTGTTCATCATGTGGAACAACGAAGCCACATCGTCAACTTTGGAAGCAAACTCATTCGGCAGACCGAGCTGACGATCCATCTCGTCGGCGTTGTCCTTGTTATACTGTCCGGCTGCACCGTCAACCGAATTCTCAATCATACCGCCCACTGCGGGGAAACGGTCATTCTCACCAACCTTTTCCCAGATGCTGTTCAGAGCGTCCACTGCCACGGAAGTGGTGGGAACATCGGGTGTCGGTTCGGTTTCGGGAGCCTTGGTATCATCGGGTGCTTTGGTGGACTCGGGAGCCTTCGAGCTTTCGTCGGGTTTGGTCTCGGCAGGTCCGCCGCAGGATACCAGTGCAAGGACAGTCAGAACTGCCAGCGCAAGTGCAAGAAACTTTTTCATGGGTTTTCTCCTTGTTTTTCAAAAATAATCTGAAGGTTGGCGGAATCGTTTCCGCGCTTCAGCGTGTAGACCGCGGTCTTATCACCGTCGGTCAGTGTGAGAGTTGACGGCGCGTCGCCGTTCGGGAGCCAGTACAGAAGATCACCGGGATCGACGGATGTCGGTTCGGTGAGAGACAGCCGTTTGCCGTCATCGCTCCAAAGACTTCCGCCCGTAACCGTGACCGCCACAGACTCTTTTCCCTCAATCTCCACGGGAATCCCTGCCGGTGTGTCAACATCCCGGGCATACACGATGGCAACATCGTGTACGGCAACCCCTTCTCCGCTCCGGTCGAGACGTTCTCCGTTCACCCGAATGTAGAATTCGGAATTTCCGGGACGCAAGGCAAAGATCATTGCCACCGCAATCAGAAAACAGGCAGCAAATGCCGATGCCGTACGGGTAAAGGCACCGCCGAGGATTTTTGCCTTTTTCGGGGACCGCTCCTTTTTGTCGGCAAGCGCGTCCGCGTCGGCGAAGATCCATTCTCTCAAGGTGTCGGGTGCTTTTTCGGCTTTATATTTCTCAATGTCTCGGGAATCAAACATGATGTTTGCCCTCCTTTCCGGGATTCATCCTTTTTTCAGCATTTCTCTGCCCCGCATCAGGCGCATTTTGACCGCCGAAACCGAAATTCCGAGGATCTCCGCCGTTGCCTCCACCGACTTTTCCTCCAGACAGTGCAACAAAATCACGTCCTTATACTTCGGTGGCAGACGCCTCACGGCTTCCAGCGTTTCAGATTCCTCCGGCTCGTCCGGCTCCGCCGGACGGTCAATATTTTCGTCAAGAGCCAATGTGCCGCGGCGTTTGTTGCGGCGCAACAGATCCAGACATCGGTTTATCGTCACACGTATGAACCACGCTTCCTCATGCTTTTGGTCGGCGAAGACCGGGGCTTTTTCAACAAAGCGAAGAAAGACGTCATGCACAGCATCCTCCGCATCCTGTCGGTGCCCGGTGTGAGAAAGTGCGATCCGATACAGCGTGTCCGCATATTTCCGATATGCGTTTTCGAGTGCTGTTCGGGTTTCCGGGGAAATTCCCATTTTGATTCCTCCGTCATGTAAACGACCGGAACATCCCTCCGGTCACATTTTTTTTTGAAAAAATCGAAAAATTTTTTAAGTCTCCCTATTATATCGCAAAAAAATCGGTGCGTCAAGCACATTCTCCTTGAAAAAATCCCGGACATCGGGTATACTGATAAAAAAAGCAAAGGAGCAAAAACATGAGCTATCCGGCATCCCCGACACGCTACGCGGAAATGAAGTACCGCAAATGCGGAGAAAGTGGTCTCCGCCTTCCCGTCGTCTCTCTCGGTCTCTGGCACAACTTCGGAACCAATGATGATTACACCAATATGAAGCAAATGTGTTTTACCGCCTTCGACGGCGGCATCACGCATTTTGACCTGGCAAACAACTACGGTCCCGTCCCGGGAAGTGCCGAAGAAAATTTCGGACGCATTCTTCACTCGGAGCTGTCCCGCTACCGCGATGAAATTCTCATCAGCACCAAGGCAGGCTACGGAATGTGGCAGGGTCCCTACGGCGACAAGGGAAGTCGCAAATATCTGCTTGCCAGTCTTGACCAAAGTCTTGACCGTATGAAGCTCGACTATGTTGACATTTTTTACCATCACCGTCCCGATCCGGACACACCGCTTGAAGAAACCATGTCGGCTCTCGCCACAGCGGTGCAGAGCGGAAAAGCTCTTTATGTGGGACTCTCCAATTACGACGGCGAAACCATGAAACAAGCAGCAGCTATCCTGCGGGAGCTGCACTGTCCGTTCGTTCTCAATCAGAACAGCTATTCCATCTTGAATCGCACGCCCGAACACAACGGTCTTCTGACTGCGGCAAAGGAGGAGCGGAAAGGGGTCATCACCTTCAGTCCGCTGGCACAGGGACTCCTCAGCGACAAATATCTGCACGGAATTCCCGAGGACAGTCGCATCCGTCGAAGCGGGATATTTCTCAAGGAGTCAGCACTTACGCCCGAGAAGCTGGAAAAAATCCGAAAGCTCAACGATCTCGCCCTTTCGCGCGGGGAAACGCTTGCTCAAATGGCTCTTTCGTGGATTCTCGACCACGACGGCATCACTTCGGTTCTGATCGGTGCTTCCAAGCCGTCACAAATCCGCGAAAACCTTGATGTTCTGAACGCCCCGCCCTTCACCGATGAGGAAAGAAAGCAGATTGATGAAATTTCTGTAAGCTGACCCTCCCATGTCCGTTTTCGCGTACACGCGGAAACGGAGCGGCGAGACCTATATAAAAGTTTCGCCGTTTCGTTTTGCATCATGGCGGCGCACCTTTTCCCTTTTGTTCCAAAAGTTTTTGAGGGTGTCGGGAACTTTTTTCAAAAAGTTCCTGACCGTTCCCCCCCGCAAACTCCTCAGCCGCTTTTTCTTTGGAGCCAAAGGCGCAAAGAAAAAGCTAAGCAAAAAGAAACGCCGATAGAAGAACGGGAGAACGTGCCGCTTTTTGAAAAAAGCGGCGCAAAAACTTTTATATCGGTCTCGCCATTTTGTCTTGCGTTACGGCGGCGCACCTTTTCCCTTTTGTTCCAAAAGTTTTTGAGGGTGTCGGGAACTTTTTTCAAAAAGTTCCTGACCGTTCCCCCCCGTTCTTTTTACAAAATTGTAAGCAATATGCAAACAAGATTTGTAAAATGTTTATGAAAAATTCTTGACTTTCTTGAAAAGCAGCATTATAATAATGAAGAAAAGACTCCGTGGCGTGTAAACGACGGAGAAAAACGGAAACGGAGGCATTGTAATGAAAAAAAGCGCAAAAATTCTGTCACTGCTGTTGGCAGTGATCTTCCTCGTATCAGCCCTTGCCGCCTGTGGTGGAAATCCCGCAGAATCTACAAAACCGAATGATACCCAAACTCAAAAACCTGCCGACTCCGATGGGAACGACCGTAACAACGTCAAAGATACGGTTCCGACAGACCTGAAATTCCCCAACGAAACCGTGACCTTCTACGTCCGCAACGATGCCGACATCTATCTGTATGAGCTTGCCTGCGACGAACTGAAAAACGACACGCTCTACGATGCCATTCACTACCGCAACATCGATGTTGAAAACCGTCTCGGTTTGAAGATTCGCACCGTTGGACAACCCGGTACATATAGTGATGCCACTACATGGAATCAGACCTTCAGCACCTCGGTGCTGACCAACACCGGGGACTACGACGCCGCCGCCTTTTATCTTTCCACCGGGTCCCCGATGGCAAAAGACGGAATTTTCTATAATGTTCTCAATCTCACAAGTGAATACGGCGACGGGTACTTCAACTTTTCCAAACCGTGGTGGAACCAGACCATGGTCGATGAATTAACCGTTTACGGTGCCATGTTTTTCGTAGGCGGAGACCTGACCATCAGCGAAACCGCCGCGGGGTACGGACTGTTCTTCAACAAGGACATTTTCAACCGCAAATTCCCCGAAATCGGTACCACTTCCCTCTATCAGACTGTAAGAGACGGCAAATGGACCATTGACAAAATGACCGACTTCGTTTCCCAGGCTTGGGAAGACACCAACAACAACGGCGTCATCGACGACGGTGACACCGTCGGAATCCGCACCGCAGCAATCGGAAACTCGGACGGACAGATGGACGCATGGATTTACGCCATGGGGTTGGAACTGACCACTAAGAATGAATTTGGCGAACCCGTTCTTGCCCTTCTGAACAACGGCGGAAAGACCGTCTCGACTTACGAAACCGTTCGCAAGCTGATAAGCGGCAACCCCGGTGCGCTTCTTCTCAACGACAGCAACAAAACCGAAACCGCCTTCAAAAACAACAATCAGCTCTTTGCCAACTACTTTCTGCGTACGGGGGCTTCGCTTCGGGAAAGCACGATCAACTACGGTATAATCCCCCTTCCCAAGCTGAATGAGGATCAGGAAGAGTATCATAGTGCATTCGGAAACTCGGGTTCGGCAATCGGAATTGCATCTTGTCTGAAAGCAGACCGTGCCGCCATGGTCAGTGCCGTAATGGAGGTGCTGGCGGCAGAAAGCTATAAACAGGTAACACCCGCTTATTACGAAACCGTCCTGCAAGGTCAGTATTCCAAGGAAGAGGCAGATGCCGAAATGTACGATATGATTCTGAAGTCGTTCGTATTCTCTTTTGGTTACGCTTACTCCACCAAGAGTCTGGGCGGTGTTGGCAGTATCTTCCGCGACATGTCTCCGAGTTATGACATTCAGACCACGCTTGAAAGCAAAAAGACTTCTTGGGAAACCAACCTTGCCGAACTTCTCACCGCTTTGGAAGAACATTCCTGAAAAAGGGGCCGATTCCCCCAAAACGGGCAAGTTATAAAGAAGGCTGTCCCGCCGTAGCGCAAGGCAACACGGCGGGACACTTTTTTTCCTTTGTTCAAGAGCTTTTGGGAGGGTGGTGTGAACGTTTCCGCGTGAGCGCGGAAACGGAGCGGAGGGAAGCCCTTTTCCCGAAAAGGGTTCCCTCCGCTTTCGTCTCTCCCGTTCTCTCTCGCAAACTCTCCAGCCGCTTTTTCTTTGGAGCCAAAGGCGCAAAGAAAAAGCTAAGGAAAAAGAAACGCCGATAGGAGAACGGGGGAACGTGCCGCTTTTTTCAAAAAGCGGCGCAAAAACTTTTATTGCGGTCTCGCCATTTCGTTTTGCGTCACGGCGACGCATCTTTTCCCGAAAAGGGCTTCCCTCCGCTTTCGTCTCCCACGTTCTTCGCTTCCGATTACTTTGCGTAATCAACGGCGCGACTTTCGCGAATAATATGAATCTTGATCTGTCCGGGGTACTTGACCTCGTCCTTGATCTTCTTTGCCATATCATGCGCAATGATCTTCATTCCGTCGTCCGAGACCTCCTCGGGCTTGACCATCACGCGGATCTCACGTCCTGCCTGAATGGCATACGCCTTTTCCACTCCGGAAAACTCTTTGGCAATCTCTTCCAATTTTTCCAGTCTCTTGATGTAATTTTCCAAATCTTCACGCCGTGCGCCGGGGCGTGCCGCCGAAATCGCATCCGCCGCCTGTACAATAATCGCAATGACGGTTCTCGGCTCCACATCGTTGTGATGTGCCTCGATTGCATGAATAATCTCCGGACTCTCGCGGTATTTCTTTGCCACATTTACGCCGATCTGGACGTGTGAACCCTCCACATCGTGCGGAAACGCCTTTCCGATATCGTGCAGAAGTCCCGCACGGCGGGCAACGGTACTGTCCTCGCCCAACTCATCCGCAAGCATTCCGGCAATAAACGCAACCTCAATCGAATGTTTCAGCACGTTCTGACCGTAGCTGGTACGATAACGCAACCGCCCGAGCAACTTGATCATTTCGGGGTTAAGTCCGTGAATTCCGACCTCAAACGTGGCTCTTTCACCCGCCTGTTTGATAGCGGCTTCCACTTCCTTGGTGGATTTTTCCACCATTTCCTCAATTCGCGTAGGATGAATTCTGCCGTCGGCAATCAGTTTTTCAAGTGCCAGACGTGCAATCTCCCGCCGCACGGGATCGAATCCCGACAGTGTGATCGCCTCGGGCGTATCGTCGATAATCAACTCCACTCCCGTCAGTGTTTCCAACTTTTGGATGTTGCGTCCTTCTCGTCCGATAATACGTCCCTTCATGTCCTCGTTGGGAATCGGGACAACCGAAATAGTGGTCTCGGAGACATGATCGGCAGCACATCTCTGAATCGCAAGTGAGATAATGTTTTTTGCCTTCTCGTCGGCTTCTTCCTTGAACTGCTCCTCCATTTCATCCATGCGCTGTGCCAGCTCATGCGTCATTTCGGATTCGACCTTCTGCATCAGCTCATTTCTTGCGTCATCGGACGAAATACCGGCAATCTCTTCGAGTTTTTTCTCCTGTTGCGCCATAACACCCGCAATCTGTTCCTTCAGATCTTCCGCTTCCTTGAGCTTCCGGTCAAGAGTCTCGTTTTTGCGGTCAAGGGTATCGGCTTTTTTGTCGATGTTGTCTTCTTTCTGGGTCAAACGGCGTTCGGTTCTTGTAATCTCGTTGCGCCGTTCCTTAAGCTCACGCTCCGCTTCATTTCTTTGGCGGAGGATATCTTCTTTTGCTTCCAACAGAGCTTCTTTTTTCCGTGTCTCAGCTTCCTTGCCGGCTTCTTCAACGATTCGTTTTGCTTCAATTTCAGCGGAGCCGATCTTTCCCTCGGCGATTTTTTTCCGAAGAGCTCTGCCTATCAGCATACCGATCAACAGTCCGACAATAAGTGCCGCGACACCGATCAGAATTTTATCCAATTCTGTACACCTCCTTCATTTTTGATTCTTTTTTACAGAAAAATATGTATTGATCACTTCACGCATTTATAGTGCTTTTGATGATACACACGATTCATTTTACACTTTTTTGTCCGATTTGTCAAGAGCGGTTCGGCGCCATTTTAGGATTTGTCACAAAAAAGAGCTTTTGCGTAACAAGATTTTGCGAAATGTCGGAAAATTCTTGCGCTGACGGCGAAAATGTGGTACAATACCGATGTAAGCCGTGTCGGCTCAGCCGGACATGGCAAACTTACGAAAGGCAGGAACCGAAAAAATGAACAGAAACGACCTGCCGATCGGCGTCGTCGATTCGGGCGTTGGCGGGATCAGCGTTCTTGCAGCACTCATCAGACAGATGCCGGAAGAAAACTACCTCTACTACGGCGATTCGGCAAATGCGCCCTACGGTGAAAAAACGCGTGCCGAAGTGTTGTCGATCACGCGAAAAAACCTCGCGCTTTTGCGAGCACGGGGCATCAAGGCATTTGTGATTGCGTGCAACACTGCCACAAGTGCGGCGGCGGGGGTTCTGCGCGACGAAAACCCCGATTTTCCGATTATCGGCATTGAACCCGCGGTCAAACCCGCTTCCCTGGTGGGAGATTTCCCAAGAGTCCTTGTCATGGCGACACCGCTGACGCTGGCACAGGAAAAATTCCGCATACTGGCGGCTCGTTTTTCCGACCGTGAAGAAGTCATTCCTCTCCCCTGTCCCGGGCTTGTGGAGCTTGTGGAGCGCGGGGTCCTTTGCGGCGACGAACTGGATGACCGACTGGAGAAACTGCTTGCCCCGTACCGCAACGAAAAGATTGACGCGGTGGTACTGGGATGTACGCACTATCCGCACATACGGTCGGCGATTGCGGCGCATCTGCCGTGCGGCGTTCCCATTCTTGACGGCGGAGACGGTACTGCAAAACAGACCCGTCGTCGTCTAGAGGAGTCCGGTCTGAAACGGCAAACCCCGGAGCGTGGCACGGTAACCATCCTCAATTCGTCCGGCGACCCATCCATGACCGAACTTTCGTGGAAGTTGCTGAAAAATGGGGGGTGTTAAAAAACTCATTTTGAGTTTTTTAACACCCCCCAGGATGTGATGATTCGGATTCGTTTTTTCTTACGGGAGAGCGATTCCTTCATTGAGTGCGCGGAAGCAGTCGTCGTCGTCCACCGCGAGCCGAACACCGTCAACGCGGATAAAACGCAACGTCTCAAAGTTATAGCCGGACAGCCGTCGGTCGAGTGCGTCGTCCGAATGTGCCGAGACCAGAATGTCGTTGCGTTCAAATCCCGTGATAATCAGCGTATGGTAGTAGTCACCCCCGTGGGCAAGCTGAATGACGTCCCCTTCCCGAGCCTGCCGCATCCGCACTTCCTGTCCGAACGGTCCCGAACGGGCATCGTTTGAAGGAAAGTCGCCGCTCCCTGTCAGGTAGTCGTAGAAAAATTCAACACCGGACCATGCGGGGGCGCGCTCGTTTGTCGAAATGTAATACCAGCCGAACGGGTCGGAATAATCCATGGTGCAGGAACCCGCCAAAAGACACTGGGAAACAAAGTTGGTACAATCCCCACCCTGTCCCGTGAAGTCGACAAAGAGCGGATTCCGTGCCAATGCCCATTTGCGGGCATAAGCGACGGCGTTTTCCCGGTTATAACGCTTGGTAATAATCATACACAAACACACACTCCTTTTCGTTTCTGTTTTTATTCTATGTAAGAGAGTGCCGGAAGTTGCCTCAAAAGGACGCTGATGCTAAGAAAACGTGCTGCTTTTCCCAAAAGGCGGCGCAAAAACTTTTATATCGGTCTCGCCATTTTGTTTTGCGTCACGGCGACGCATCATTTTCTCTTTGTTCCAAAAGTTTTTGAGGGTGTCGGGAACTTTTTTCAAAAAGTTCCTGACCGTTCCCCAAAAGCGGCGCAAAAACTTTTATATCGGTCTCGCCGGTTCGTTTTGCGTCACGGCGGCGCGTCTTTTGCCTTTTGTTCCAAAAGTTTTTGAGGGTGTCGGGAACTTTTTTCAAAAAGTTCCTGACCGTTCCTCCGTTCCCGACCGTTCCCCCTGCAGTCTTGATGCCGCAAGTGAAAGTGCACTCTTTTTAATCCGATACGCGCTCCGCACCGAAATATCCATCAACTCGGCGCATTTTTCCACCGAGTGACCTCGCACATAGTAGCAATTCAGAAACAACTTTTCCCGACAGTTCGGCAACGAAGAAACAAAACTGCGGATTTCAAACAACTTTGCCTGCAAAAAAACATCATCTCCCGAGGGGGGTGCACCGAAATATTCCCGTTCATAGCGATTCGACCGCAACCATTTTTCTATCAGTCGGTAGCTGCCGAGATACTCAGCAGCCGCCCCGATGTCACTTTCCTTTGCCATTTGTCCTCCACCTTATGCCCTGCGGTGAACCGCACCGAGAGCAAAATAGAAATCCTCACGCCGACAACCGAAAAACGATGCCAGTTCATCGGTATCGGCAACACTCAGACAATCGTTGCAATACGGCTTCGTCCGCACGCTGTAAAACTCCTCACCGCGCCAGATCGGCAACCCGCATTTCGCACAGTAATAAGCCACTTTGCCGCGCTCGGTACTCTCCCCGTTGTCGCCGGGACACCCCTCCGCACAAATAAAACGATGACACACCGGACACATTTTTCCTTTTCCTCCCCTTTTCACAAATTGGAACGTTTGTTCTAATTATAATCATAACATCTCGTTTTGTCAATAGCTTTTTTCAAAAATCGGAAAAATTTTCATACTTTTCAAAAGCAAAACGACGAAAAATTTCCGAAATTGATTTCAGAATTCAAAGGAGTATCCATGACCGCCATCAGCATCAACAATCTGTCCTTCTCTTTCGGCACCAAAAAAATCCTCGACCGCGTATCCTTTTCTCTTGAAGAAAATGACAAAATGGGCATCGTCGGCGTAAACGGGTGCGGAAAATCCACACTCTTTAAGCTCATCACGGGCGAACTGGAACCGGACGAGGGTAACATTTATATTTCGGGCGACAAACAGGTCGGCATCCTCACGCAGGACGGTGCCTTTGAGATTTCGGAACTGACCGGACGCACTGCGCTTGAACAAATGTATACGGCATTCTCCGACCTGCTTGCCGATGAGAAGCGGCTTGCCGAGCTTGAGGAGGAGCAGACCCGCACCGCCGACCCGCAACAGCAGGAACGTCTTGCTGCCGCCTACAGCGATCTTCACGCCAGATACCTTCGCGCAGGAGGACTTGAATTTCGCGGACGGTGCGCCTCCCTGCTTTCCAAAATGGGATATACCGCAGAAACCATGAATCTTGACATCTCGGAGCTGAGTGGCGGACAGCGTACCCGTTTGGCTTTGGCGCGTCTGCTCTGCCGGGAGCCGGACATTTTCCTGCTTGACGAGCCGACCAACCATCTCGATATTGAGACGTTGACATGGCTGGAAGATTTTTTGATTTCCTATAAGAAATGCGTCATTGTCATTTCGCACGACCGCTACTTTCTCGACCGCGTCACAAACAAGACCCTGACACTGGAATACTGCCGTGCCAAACTCTACAACGGCGGCTACACGGCAAGTGCCGAGCAGCGACGCATCGACCGCGAGCTTGCCGAGAAACACTACCGTGACCAACAGAAGGAGATTGCACGTCAGGAGGCGTATATCGCCCAACAACGCGCATGGAATCGCGAACGCAATATCATAGCGGCGGAGAGCCGTCTGAAACAGCTTGCCAAGATGGAGAAGCTGGAGAAACCGAAAGAGGCACCAAAAGCAATCCGACTCCGATTTGCGGAAGGACTTGCGAGCGGAACCGAGATACTGCACGCCTATGACCTCGGGATGGCGTTCGGCGGGCATGAGTTGTTCCGCCATGTAAATTTTCTGATTCGGAAGGGCGAGAGAGTGTTTATTGTGGGACCGAACGGGTGCGGAAAATCGACGTTGGTGGGGATTATCCTCGGGAAAATTGCTCCTACAGCGGGCAGAGTGGAGGCAGGGTACAATGTCGACATCGGCTATTACGATCAGGAAAACCAAAATCTGAATTTTGAAAACACGGTGCTGGAAGAGCTTTGGTCGGCATATCCGGACAAGCCGGAGGTTGAAATTCGTTCGACGCTGGCGGCGTTCCGTTTTCTCTATGAGGACACCGAAAAAACCGTCGGAATGCTCAGCGGCGGGGAGCGGGTGCGTCTGACACTGGCAAAACTCGTGCTGTCAAAAGTCAATGTTCTGCTTTTGGACGAGCCGACCAACCATCTTGATATCGACTCCCGCGAAGCACTGGAAGAAGCACTTGCGGCGTTCGACGGGACAATCATCACGGTCTCACATGACCGCTATCTCATTGAAAAGCTCGCCACCCGTATGATTGAGCCGATCTCTCCGGCATGCGGCGGCGGAACGTATGATTACAACGTAACCCATCCGGGCAATGCCTATACCGAATTTGCGGAATTTCGCCGGACACACGGAAAACAACCCGAAAAGACGGAAGAATCCGCCGCATCGGTCAGTGCCAACAAGGAACAATACCTGAATCGGAAGCAAGAGGCAAGTAATGCGCGTCGCGAACAGAACAGACGCGAAAAAATGGCAAAGGAAAAAGAAATCCTGGAAAAACGGCTGGAGGAAATTGACAAAGAACTGTTCGGTTCCGCCGCGACCGACTATGTACGTGCCGCAGAGCTGGAGAAGGAGAAAAATGATGCCGAAGAACGCCTCTTGGAGATTTATGAAACCATCGGCGTGTAGGAGAACGGGGGGAACGAGAGAACGGGGGAACGAAAGCGGAGGGAACCCTTTTCGAGAAAAGGGCTTCCCTCCGCTCCGTTTCCGCGTACACGCGGAAACGTTCACACCACCCT
>CAKSSY010000047.1 GCA_934489945.1 uncultured Eubacteriales bacterium | reverse complement strand
CAGGCGGTGCTTCAGGCGGCTCCGTATTTTGCGGAGCTCGGCGACTATGACCTCGATTTCTCCGACGGCTCAACCACTTATACCTTCTCCTCCGGCTATTCGGACACGAAATCCTCATCGCACAACACCTCCTTCGGTGCGTCCATCGTCGCGCAGGGAGATCTGAAGGTGTGGAGATACGAGGCAACCCTCGGATACACCATGGATTTTACAAAGAGCACCGAGGATACCCTTTCAAAGGAATACAGTGTTTCGTTCAATGCAGGCGGGAATGATTCCGTGGTTCTGTACCGTGTGCCGGCAACGACCTATTATTACTCGCTCTATGACCCCGAAAAGGGCGATTTTGACCTCAGTGAGAAAAATACCATTGCGTTGATGATCCCCGGACAGCCGGTTTACACCATGCTTGACAGGGAATACTACGATGAATTTGCCGTACTGTATAACGAGACCTATAAAGCGGACATTGCGGCGGGGAAAGCAAAGGCTTTGCCGATACTGACCAACTCTGTTTTGCCGGAGGATGCCGAAGGCGACCCGTTTGCCTATTGGTCGAATCCCGGCTCTTCCGCTCCTTCGGTTGTTTCAGGCTTTGAGTCGTTGAGCAAGCAAAAATACGAACTCGGCTTCGGCGCGAGCAGTATTACAAACGACTGGACGATCACATCCGAACACGCCGAGGGCATTGAAATGGCGCATGGTTTTTCCGCTTCCATGAAAAACACATGGGGCGTAGACGCATTTAATATGGGTTTTGTGATCGATTTGAGTTACAGTAAAGCAACAGGAACGGTCTACACCACGACGAAAAGCAGCGGTGCCAGCGGTACGGTCAACAATATTGACCGCCGTTCGCTGCGATCCTCTTATGGAATTGATTATGATGTTTCAAGCCAATACGGCTTTACATGGGATTTCGGTATGCGTACATGGACGGCAGGAGATCAGAAAATTCCTGTATTCGGCTATGTATTGACCAGTCTTCGCGCCGCACCGCCAATACCGACTCTGACCGGTGTATCCGTAACTGATAACCAAAACGCAAAAATCACATGGGAGGCACCGAAGGCAGACCTCAGGCGACCCTTTGCTGGTTATCATATCTGGATGCGCATAGACGACGGCGAGTTTGAGCGTGTGACCGAAACGCCGCTCTCTCCGGAAGATCTTTCGTATACATATATCTCTCTCCAGGCGGATACAACCTATACTTTTGCGGTCTCCTCCGTCGGAAATAACGGAGAGGTATCTGCACTGTCCAACACCAAGACTTTCTCCACATTTGCGGGAGCAGACGGTCGTGAGGTGGAATTCCGCAACAACGGCAACAGTATTCAGTGGCGTTATGCGGGTGAAGCTGACAGTGCCTATCGTGATCTTGTCGCACTTGCCGACCTGACAGGTAGCACGGGAAGTGACGGAGCGGATGGAAAACAGGTAGAACTGAGAGCATACGATGGGTATATTCAATGGAAGTATACCGACGATACCGTATGGAACAATCTGATTGCTCTGTCAGAGTTGAAAGGAGAAAAAGGTGACAAGGGAGATACAGGAACACCGGGTCAGGACGGCATTACGCCGCAATTAAAAATCGGCGACGATCACCTTTGGTATGTCTCCTATGACAACGGACAGACATGGACCTCTCTCGGCGTAAAAGCCAGCGGAGAAAATGGAGAAAAAGGAGATAAGGGCGACACCGGAGCCACCGGTGCGCAAGGCGAGAAGGGCGATAAAGGTGACACCGGAGAGACGGGAGCGCAAGGCGACAAGGGTGATAAGGGAGATACAGGAACACCGGGGCAGGACGGCATTACGCCGCAATTAAAAATCGGCGACGATAACCTTTGGTATGTTTCCTATGACAATGGTCAGACATGGGGTTCCCTCGGAGTAAAAGCGACCGGAGAAAAGGGAGAAAAAGGAGACAAGGGCGACACCGGAGCCACCGGTGCGCAAGGCGAGAAGGGCGATAAAGGCGATATCGGTAACGATGGCAAAGACGGAAAGGATGGCAAGAACGGCGAGGATGGCGTCGGCGTTTCTTCCGTGATGGTAGATAAGGACGGGAACATTATTGTATCGCTTACCGATGGCAGTACACATCAAGCCGGGAGCCTTCCTGTCACCAAGGAAGAAGTGCAGACAATGAAAACCACGACAGGTGTTGCGGTCGGCGTTTCCGGTGTTTCACTGCTCGGATTGCTTTCCAGAATGGGTTATGTCCTGCTGAAACGCAAAAAATTCTGAAATTGTCTCAAGTGAGCAAAATGCGCTTACCGTTTTCAAAGCGGAGATTCGGCGCAGTTGCCAAAAGGCACCCAACTTTTCAGTTGGGTGCCTTTTGGTATGGCGAAAACCACCCGCTTAGCGGGTGGTTTCGGGAAGGCTTTTGCCGTTGCTCCCCAAGTCCTCCTATGTGTAATGTGAAGTGGTCCGGCAACCGTATCAAAGAGAATAGGGAAGTCATAACGATTGAACGGGTTACAAACTTATGATAATAAAGAAACTTTCGCCTATTTTCAAATACTCATTTTTTTTGGAGACAAATATGACGGTTCCTGTTCTTATGTTCTCATCATAAGTATAATCAATACTGTAAGACAGGTTCGCACCATCGCGATTCAGATTATAGAATATTTCGGGAAGCTCGGATATATTTTTTCCCGTAAGATCCTCCAGATAGGGCTTTGCAAGTGAATAATATACCGTAACTTCGGTTTTTTCGTCAAATATGGTTTTCCCCGCTTCTATAGATTGACTTATGAATTTTCCGTATTCAATTTTATCGCTGTAAATACATTTTACTTTCACAGTGAAATTGCCGTGATATTTTTCTGCGTCTTCTTTTGAAATCTGTGAAAAGTCGGGGACTATCGCACCCGTATTCTCTTTGCATACGGTGAAAACGATATGCGTTCCGATAGATATATATTCATTATATGCAGAGCATGATACGATCTGACCTTTTGGGGCATGATAGGACGTGTATACAATATCATATGTGAGCAATGCGCCATTGCGGTTCAGATCATAAAACATCTGCGCAATCTCCGATTCGCTTTTTCCTGCCATATTCGGCATAAAAGGCTTTCCGAGAGAATAATATACCGTTATTTTGTTGTTTTCTTTTTCCACTTTTTTGTCCGGCGCAACGGATTGACTTATGAAACCGCCGTAGGGAATCTCGTCTGAATATATGCTTTTTACCGTAACGGAGAAGGCACTGTTGTATTTCTCGGCATCGTCTTTTGAGACAAGCGAATAATCGGGAACGGTTATATTATCCGATGGTTTTACAGGCTCGGTACCTTTTGAAACATATATGATTAAACCGTCGTTGCGCTTAAAATTGTCCTCATTTACAGATACACTGGAAAATTCATATTTTATCACACTGCCTTTGCGGTATCTTCGTTGTACTGTTCGATTATTTTAGCGGCGGAAAGTTTTTGCTTGTTTATCCATTCGCGTATTTCCGATGCGCGCATATTGATCAGATCCGGTATTCCTATATGCTGCATTGGGTCTACACCCGAACTTACCGTAACGCCGATTACGGATTTTCTCGGAAGTTTTCCCACTTCCGTATCCTGCGAAAGGATGATACCTTCTGTCGCACTCTCATCATATATGTTGTGCTCATCAAGTATGATTCCGCACTCCGCCGCCCATTTTCTCATCTCGGCGATACTGCGTCCCGAGAAACTCTTGATTTCCACAAGCCTTGAACGGTATACGAGAAATCCCGCTATACAAATGATAAGTGCTATTATCAGGGCAGATATAATGCCTGTCACATGTTTCTTTTTGAGATAACCTCTGTTTATATCACAACCTCGTGCTCTGTTGAGCTGAGACCTTTCGGAACGGCTTCGTTTTTTTGGATTTCTTTTTCAGGTGCGCTTTGAATGTTTTTCTTTTCGTTTTCGGCACCGTTTTTATTGATTTGTTCGAGGAAGCTCGGCATCTTCGTTCAGCACTCCTTTCTTCAGTCGTACAATGCAATCGGAACGATTTGCCACAGCACTTGAGTGTGTGACGGCGATTATACATTTATTGAAATCATGCGCCATTGTGGAAAAAATGGTTACGATTTCAGATTGTTTGTCCTCATCCAGATTACCCGTAGGCTCGTCCGCAAGGATGATATCGACATCCGTGACCATGGCACGCGCGATTGCCACTCTCTGTTGTTCGCTGCCGGAAAGTTTTGTCACGAGGCGACTCGCTTTATCTCTGTCAAGTCCTACATATTCGAGAATATTGTATGCTGTTTCCTTATGGTTTTTCGGCAACTTATTATCCGTTATGCTCATGCCGACAAGCACATTTTCACACGCTGTCATATACGGTATCAGGTTGTAGCCCTGAAAGATTATGCTTATGTAGTTTCTGCTGTATTTTTCATAACCTATATTTCTGATATCGTTTCCTTCGAAATATACGGTGCCGGAATTGGGCTTGTCGAGTGCCGCCATTTGTGAAAGCAGAGTGGTTTTTCCGCTTCCCGATTCGCCGAGAATCGTATAGAATTTCCCGCGTTCAAAACAGTAGTTTATATCCTTGAGTATATATCTTCTTGTATCTCCGTCCTCGTAATAGTAGCAGATATCGGAAAGCGTAAGATTTCCGAGTGTGATATCTCCTCCGTTCCCGGTGGCATGGCTGCTCTTCTTTCTCTCCATTTCGACTCTGCGAAGAAGCGCACGAACTCTCATGAGAAGGACTGTCGGACGGAAAGGTTTTGTCAGATAATCATCACTTCCGAGCGTTATCCCTTGTACATAATCAAGCTCGGAATCCTTGGCGGTAAGCATAATGATCGGCACATAGGTAATTTCCCTCAGTTTCTGACATATCGTGAGTCCGTCCGTGCCGGGCATCATGATATCCAGGATAACAAGATCGGCTTCCCGAGCAAGAAATGCCGAAAACAAATCATCCCCGTTTTCAAAAGCGACAACATCGTATCCGTCGCTCTCAAGAAAGTTTTTTATAAGATGGAGGATGTTTTTTTCGTCATCGGCTATGTATATCGTATATTTCATCGCAGACTCCGTTAAAATGTGTTTTTTATTCTACCACGAAAATGCAGAAAAGTCTTTGATTTTTTTGCATGAAATTTGTAATAATTTTGTCACAACCTGTCCCGCTCACAATGAGCATGGAAAGTACAGACACCGAATGTCGAAGTATTCAAAGTTTTTTGATTGATAAAATATTATTCCCGATTTTACCAACAGTTCCTTGATTGGACCGGTCGGCAAAGTGAAGCAACACTCAACGATATGGGCTTCCGGCGGATTTTTCAGCAGAGAGAAGAGCCCATCGTCGGGCGTGTTTCGGCGCAAGTGATTTTCAGATTGCAGATATCGCTTTGCAAGTTTCGATTCGCCGGGATTGGTAAATATACAAAATTGTCTTGACAAATTTTTATTTACGAGTATAATGGATGTATGTACAACGATGTATGTACAACCAATTGGCACAGCGGAGGTATATTATGGATATTACCGAACGAAAAATCACGAAGATTGCACGGGAAGCGGAAAAACTCGTACTGCATTCTTTGCGGGAAAACGGTGTCGGAACGGCGGAAATCGATTTGATTCACGCGCTGCGTCACAATCCCGGCTGCACGCAGGCAAAGCTCGCGGAAATACTGCATGCGGATAAAGCCGCGATTGCAAGGAGAACGAAAAATCTTGAAGCAAAAGGTTACCTTATCCGTAAAGACGATTCAAACGACAAGCGCAGTCAGCTTATTTATCCGACCGATAAGGCGGAAATGCTGAAATCCTCCAAAGCGGAAATGGAAGCGTCTTTTTACGAATATCTTGTCTCTGCGTTGAACGAAAAGGAAGCGGAAATCTTTGCAGAATTGTTGGATAGATTATACATTGCGTCAAAAACCGAGAGTCGCGCGGGGTTTCCGCATTTTATCGGAGATGGTAAAAAGTGAAAAACAAAAAAATGTTTCAACCGGATAAAATCGGTTCCTATTTTTGCACAGAGTGGCTGTCGTTGACCTTTGTCACGCTTTCGGGAGTGTTTTATAACGTGGGATTGCTCGCGACACCATGGTTTGAAGGTCGACTTGCCCAATGTCTTGCCGATATTCTCGGCGGAAACAAAACGGCATCGGCTATGGCAATGCTTGTGCTCGCATATATTGCAGTCACACTGGCGGTGCAGGCGGCGCGGTTTATCAAGCGATTCTATGTCCGCCGTTTTGCCAACAACATCAACCGACGCATGAAAGGTATCCTTTATGCAAATCTGATTCGGCAAAGTCGCACGGCTCTGGAAAAGGAAGGTGCGGGAGAACTGATGACAAAGGCAATCCCGGATGTTGACGACTGCGTAGAGGGAATGCGAAAATTTACCACCGAGGTTTTTGATACAGGCGTAGCTCTGTTCGGCTATGCGATCATGCTCTTTATTTACGACTGGCACTTGGCAGTTCTCAGTCTGATTTTCACGCCGGTTTCGTATTTCTGTGCGGCGCGGATGAAAAAACCGGTTCAGCGCGCGGGAACGGCGTATAAAAAGGCGGCGGGAGCCTTGAGCGGTGCCACACTGGACCGAGCCGAAAATGCTGTAACCTACCGTGTATACGGCTGTGAGGATGCAAGAGCGGAGCGATATGAAGAAGCATTGGAAAATTATGAGAAAACTGCCGTGAAAAGCAATGTATGGCAGTCGGCACTGCCTCCGCTGTATCTGGCGGCATCCGGTACGGGAGTGTTGTTTATCCTGTGGTTCGGAGCCCAAAATGTGCTCGGAACAGGTTGGAGCGTATGGGATATTGCTGCATTTACGACATTCCTGTCATGTTTTACAAAGCTGACCGTAAAATCCTCAAAGGTGGCAAAGCTCTTCAATTCCGTGCAAAAGGCAGAAGTTTCATGGCGCAGGATTCGACCGCTTATGAAATCTCCCGAGCTGCTCGAACCGCTCAAGATACCGCAACCTGCCGATGTGACGATCGATAACCTTTCTTTTGCTTATGACGGCGAACCGATTTTTTCCGGACTGTCGCTGACGGCACACCCCGGTGACATTATCGGTGTGACGGGTCCGGTTGCTTGCGGCAAATCAACGTTCGGGCGCACGTTTCTTTGTGAAACACCATATGAAGGCTCTGTCCGTTTCGGAAAACGGGAATTCTTAGATTTTTCCCCGCGTGAAATTGCGTCTACGGTCGGATATTTGGGACACGATCCGGAACTCAGTGCCGATACGGTGCAAAACAACGTACTTTGCGGAAGCAAAGAAACCGTAATGCCGTATCTTGATGACACAGCACTGAAGGACGAAGTGTTATCTATGGAGAATGGCGTTGAGACCGTAATCGGCAATAATGGTATTCGTCTTTCCGGCGGGCAAGCGCAACGGCTTGCGTTGGCAAGAACATTGGCGCATCCGCGCCCGCTTATGGTTTTAGACGATCCCTTTTCCGCGCTTGATCGCAGTACCGAAGACACGATATTTGCAAATTTGCGCGATTACGCAAAGGATAAGGTTGTTTTCCTGATTTCTCACAGATTATATCATTTTCCGCAAATGCAAAAAGTGATTTTTATTGAGAACGGCAAAACGATTGTCGGTACACACGACGAGTTGATGAAATCCGTGCAGACGTATAAAAAACTGTATGAAAGTCAGACGGGAGGGAAGCGGCATGAAGAGGAATAAATCCGGTGTGTTTGCAGCCGTGCGAACGGCAATGACGGCACATCCGTTTCTCACCGCGGGAACGATTTTATGCGTGGCGGCATCGGTGGTGGCATCGCTGATTCCTCCGTTGGTGCTTGCTCGGGTTATCGATCGACTGACCGGTGGATTTCCGTTGACGTTTGCGGTTGTGATTCTTTATTTCGGAAGTCTTGTGCTTGAGGGGTTGTTTTCTTCGGCACAGGAAACATTGCTCGTGATATTCGGGCAAAAAATGACTCGCGCGCTGCGCTCCGAAATGTCGCAAAAACTTACGAGGTTGCCCGCAAGTACGCTTGTGGCGCAAAACCCCGGTGAAGTTGCCGCGCGTTTTTCCGGTGATGTGGATACGGTGGAAGCACTTTTCACATCCGGCATTATCAGTATGGTTGCAGACGCGTGCCGAATCCTTTCTGTTTTGATTGTCATTGCGGTAAAAAATACAGGACTTGCGTTGATTTTGCTATTGATTCTTCCGATTTTTGCCGTTTTTACGCGTCATGTACAGAAAAAAACGCTTGCGGCTCAACTCGAAAACCGTCGTGCCGTTGCCGCAGAATCCGGGCAGGTGCCGGAAACTCTGCATAACATACGTACCATTCACGCTCTCGGCTTGGAAAATTATATGGGGCGTCGTTATGACAGGCGCATCGGTGAAAGCTATGCCGCTGTGGAAAAGACGAATTTCTACGACGCTGTTTATTCACCCGTCGTAATTTTGCTGAACGCCGCAGTTGTCGGAATCGTTATGTTGCTTTCCGCATCCGGTAAAGAAGAGATTCTCACATTGTTCGGAATGTCGGTCGGTACGTCGGTTGCCGTTATCAACTACATATCCAAAATTTTCTCTCCGATTGAAAGCCTCGGCATGGAAATCCAGACCATCCAATCGGCAATGGCAGGAGTTAAGCGGATTGATGTGTTTCTTTCTCAGCCGGAGCGCGAAATTCCGGCAGATCGGAAAAGCAAAATTCACGGTGATGTCGTTCTTTCTCACGTTACTTTCGAATATGACGAAAAATCCGTGTTGCGTGATTTTTCAATGGCAGTAAAAGAAGGCGAACAGGTCACACTGGTTGGCAGAACCGGAGCAGGGAAAAGTACGGTGTTTCGTCTGTTGCTCGGTCTTTACCGACCGCAATCGGGTACGATTACCGTCGGCGGAATTGACGTTTCGGATATCCCCGATAGCGAGCGACGTACCTGCATTGGGTGTGTGGAACAACATTTTTCCCGTGTTCCGGGGACGGTACTTGACCAAATTACGCTTGGCGATACCGGTATTTCCGAGGAAATGGCGCAAAATGCTGCAAGACTTGCGGGACTTGACGAGGCAATTTGCACTCTTCCCGATGGATATGCCACCATATGCACGGACGGAATGTTTTCACAGGGCGAATGGCAGCTTTTGTCCATCGCCCGCGCCGCGGCGGCGAATCCCGCAGTACTTCTTTTGGATGAAATCACCGCAAATTTGGATGCCGAAACCGAAGCACGCGTATTAGAAGCGTTGTGCCGTGCTTCCGAGGGACGAACCGTGCTTTCCATCTCACATCGCATTTACGAAAATCTTGGCGGCAGAACCGTAGAGATCGGAGCGCACGATTGCGGGTGATTTAACTCTTGTTGAACAATCCGACGGGGGGCAAAGGTCGGAATCGGGGAACGGAATTATACGATTGGGTATGAACGGAGCGAACCGTGCTATTTGGTCTATGTTCGGACCGATACTCAATATCTTTGTTATTATCCCGGTACTTTTGATTGTTCTCTGTGATCCGAAACGTGCGGGAAAGCAGGGAACGTAATGAAAGAAAATCATTGCAGAAAGGGAAGTATATCATGATTCAATCAATCAAAACCGCGATTTGCGGATTTTTCATGGCTCTTGCGGACAGCGTTCCGGGCGTATCCGGCGGAACCGTAGCATTTTTCGCAGGAGAATATGAAAATTTTATCAGCTCATTCGGAAATATCATCGGAAAAGACAAAGTGCTTCGTCGCCGATCTTTGTGGTTTCTTTTGCGACTCGGCATCGGTTGGCTCGTCGGCATGGGACTGTCTGTGAGCCTGCTTGCGGGACTGTTTCATACGCATATTTATGCGGTCAGCTCGCTGTTTCTCGGACTGGTTGCCGCTTCCATTCCGCTTGTTGCTTTTGAGGAAAAGGCTACGCTGAAAACCTGCCGACCGTGGCATATCCTGTTCTTCCTTGCCGGTGTCGGAGCGGTTGTGGCACTCAGTTTGTTTCACTTTTCAGTTTCAACGGAATTGCTGAATCTTCCGTCTGCCCTGTATGTATTTGTCAGCGGCGCACTGGCAATCTCTGCAATGGTTCTGCCCGGTATATCAGGTTCTACGCTATTGCTTGCGTTCGGACTTTATGTTCCGATTATCACGGGATTGAAACAATTGCTTACACTTGATTTCTCTGCTCTCCCGATGTTGGTGCTGTTCGGCTTTGGCGTACTTGCGGGGATCTTCTGTTCATTTAAGGGAATTCACTATTTGCTGAAACATCATCGGAGCGCAACCGTTTCGGTCATTATCGGACTGATGGTCGGTTCTCTTTTCGCGGTTGTGATGGGACCGACGACTCTTGACGAGCCGCTTTCTCCGCTTGACCTTTCAAACGCGAATATCGGGTTATTCCTCGTGGGAATTCTGATCGTCGCAGGGTTTGCCGCGGTAAAAATCATTGCCGAAAAACGGAGGGGGCACAATGATTGAATGGATTACACAGCTTGATTTTTCAATTTTGTACCGGATACAGGACGTTTTCAGATGCTCGGTTTTGGATTTTCTGATGCCGAAAATCACGTTCCTCGGCAATGTGGGATTTATCTGGCTTTTGTCGTCGGGAATCCTGCTTCTGTTGCCGAAGTACCGCCGTACCGGAATTCTGCTTTTAGCGGGACTTGCTGTCGGGGTCCTTGTCGGCAATGTTGTCATGAAAAACCTGTTTGCAAGACCGCGCCCATGCTGGATAGACACAGCGATACAGATGCTTGTTTCCGTGCCGAAAGATTATTCGTTCCCGTCGGGGCATACACTTTCATCGGTTATTGCGGCAACAATACTGACAGTAGCCGACCGTCGGTTTGCTTTTGCCGCAATTCCGCTCGCGGTATTGATTGCCTTTTCCCGTCTCTATCTGTTTGTTCATTTTCCGACAGATGTACTTGCTTCCATCGTTCTCGGAATTGCAGTCGGGTTATTTGTCTGGAAATTTGGCGGGTGGGCACTTGACGAAGGATTGAAAATGCCGAAAAAAAGGTCGAAGACATAACACAACCCCCGCAGAATTCAGAAATGAGTTCTACGGGGGTTGTTTGCACGCTCTAACGGTAAATCTCACGAAATACATGAATAATTCTTTCTGACATATGTTTCATCAATGTCGATACAAGATATCTGCCAATGATGCTGTGCAGATTTTCTTGGGCGTTCCGCATGCCACAATCCGTCTGCCTGCGTTTCCGTTGCCCGAAGATTATCAATCCTTTCTTCGCTCCTGTGTTGAGTTGTCGATGGAAAATTTTTTCTTCGGCTATGCTCGCTTTTTATCTCGTTTTGTAGCGAAGCCAGACGGCATCGCTGTCGAATTTACGAACATCCGTCAGCTTTAGCCGGACTAACGGATGATCCGCTCCGAGATTATCGAAAACAGATGTCATGCAACCGCGCCCGTCGATTCCGGCACCCACAAGAATGCTGACCTCGTCCAGAAGCCCCGCTTCAAGGAAAGCCGTGTTGATTGCGGCATCGCCGACAATACCCATGCGTTTTACATGGAATTCGGTTGCCAAAATGTCCGTCGAACGCGCAAGATCAATCCTGTCTTTTCCGCAGGCAATCTATGAAATGTGCCGTTCATCCAAATAGCGCAGATACTCTTTTGAGACCTGCTCGCTTGTGAGGATGAGATACGGTTTCTCCATGCCTGCCGCATCCTGACAAAGGAGTTTTCCTTTTGTATCGGCGATAATCTCATAACCGTCGGCATCTGTATTTTTGGAAAAGCCCTCCTTGCCGTAGGGTGTTTTTTCATTTGCCGTGAAAGTTCCCGGCAGAGTCATCTCAAGCTTGGCAGTGACACGACCGCTGACGGTGGTGGGAAGATTCAGTTCCTCAAGTGTGGAGTAATAGTCCTCCACACCCGGAAGTTGCTCTGTCATTTGGCAGTCAATTCTTCCGTCCACGGAAGTCATCATATGACAAACAATATATGGTCTTTTCATGGTTTTTCTCCTTTTTGGCTATCGGTTCGTGTTTTTTATCGCAGTATATGTGACGGTCATATTTCATTTTGTTACTGCCGACAGCGCACCGACAATCTTGTGTGGAAGATACAGCTCCTCCAGATAGGCGACATCCGCATCGGTCAGTTTCACCGCGAATGCGCCGACGGCATCGTCAAGGTATTTTACCTTGGTCGCGCCGATGATGGGAGAGGTCACGCCTCGCTTGAACTGCCATGCCAGAGCGATCTGCGTCATGGTTGCATCGTACTTTTCTGCCAGTTCTGCGACACGGGCGACAATGCGGGTGTCTTGCTTCTCCGTCGCATCGTATTTGCCCGCTGCCATGCGGTCGGTTTGACTTCGTGGCGTATCGGCGTGCCATTCCTTGCGGCAGAGTCTTCCGGCGGCAAGAGGACTGTACGGCGTTCTTGCCACATTCATCTGTTCACAAATCGGGATCAGTTCGCGCTCGTCCTCACGGTAAAGCAGGTTGTAGTGATTCTGCATTGAGACAAACGGTGTCAGACCGTTATCCCGGGCGCAGATTTGCATATTGTAAAACTGGTAACCGTACATGGCAGACGCGCCAAGTGCGCGGACTTTGCCTGCCTTCACAAGTGCATTCAGTGCTGACATGGTTTCTTCAATCGGCGTGGAATAGTCGAAACGGTGGATGATATAGAGATCAAGATAATCGGTTCTGAGTCTTTGAAGGGTCCCGTCAATCTCACGGGCGATGGCTCCCCCCGAGAGATGTCCCTCATTAAAGTAGACCTTTGAAGCAAGGACAACTTTGTCGCGGGCAACGTTGTTCTTAATGGCTCTTCCGAGATATTCTTCACTGGTGCCATGCGAATAGGTGTTTGCCGTGTCAAAGAAGTTGATTCCGAGTTCAAGTGCGCGACGGACAATTTCCTCCGTTTTCTCCGGGTCAAGTGTCCATTCGTGAAAGTCCGCCGAGGGCTTACCGAAGCTCATGCAACCAATGCAGAGTTTGGAAACTTCAATTTCCGAATTTCCGAGTTTTGCGTATTCCATCGTGATTTTTCCTCACTGTTTTTCCGCCCATTTGGCGAGTTCCGATTCCGACATTCTGTTTACGATGCCGCCGGATTTCAGATTCGCATTCGGACAGACTTTTTTGAGCACTTCCACCGTTTTTCCCATGCCGCTCCCGCCGGACGTGGCAAACGGGATGACAGTCTTTCCGGAAAAGTCGTAACTTTCAAGGAAGGTGTCAATGATGGTTGGTGCGACATACCACCAAATCGGAAATCCGATATATACGGTGTCGTACTCGTTCATATTATCAAGGTGGGATGCGATTTCCGGACGCGACTGCGGGTTGCTCATTTCAACTGAAGATCGGCTTTTGTTGTTTGTCCAGTCAAGGTCAGCGTTCGTGTACGGTACGGCGGGTTTAATTTCAAAAAGATCCGCTCCGATAGCCTTTGAAAGGTGTTCTGCCGTCTTTTTTGTTGTTCCGCTTGCCGAAAAGTATGCAACAAGTTTTTTCATAATGATTACCTCCGTGTTATGTTATTTTGATCTGATTTTTCTCAAGTCATGCGGTTGCCTCGGAAGAAAACGAAGAACTGCCGTTGCAACGAACCGAAAAAGCATTTCTCATGGGCGATCGGGAGTGATACTATCAGGCTTTTTCCGAACCGCCTCTGCGGGAACCGAACGAAATTGTGATTTTCATTTCATCGCCCCGCCACGGCGGAGCCAATCTTCAAGGTTTTTGTCATTTGCCACGGAAGCACGAAGTCCGTCTGTGATGGTTGCGCCGGGGGCGGCAGATTGAATGTCCGAAACCGACCGTGCAATACCGCTTCCACCTGATGTACAGAACGGCAGAATCGTTTTTTCTGACAAGTCATAGGTGTCAAGAAGGTATTGAGAATCCGCGGCATGGTGCCCCACCAGATGGGGTAGCCGATGATGACTGTATCGTATGCGGAAATGTCGAAATTTCCGCTCTCAAAGGCGGGGCGTGACGAGGGGTCGTTCATTTCCCGATTGGCACGGCAGTTATTGTCGTTATAATTCAGATCCGCCGAAGAATACGGCACGGCAGGAACTATTTCATACAAATCTCCGCCTGTGAGTGCGACGATTTTTTCTGCCACGGCTTTGGTATTCCCCGTGCATGAAAAATAGGCAACGAGAATTTTTGTTTTTGAGGGCTGTTCGGGTACATTGGGGCTTTCCGTTGGCATTGTTTGTTCGGGCATAGGCGAAATTCCGTTTGCAAGCGAAATTGTGACGGTGAAGTCTTCGATTATTGCCGCAAACTTTTCCGCTCCGCCCGCGTCCAGTTTGCCGAGTGGTATCAATCCGTTTGACTGACGGAACGGGTGATAGAATACCGAAAGGTTGCCCCAGGGGGAGTATATCGCAATGTCACCTGCTACAGGGGTGCAGGAATCGGGGGCATCCGAGGTGTCCCATGCCGCAGAACCATCCGGAAGATAGGCGATTTTCTCCGTGTCGCTGTAATCCGAGAAAGTCAGTGTCAACGGCAAACGGGAAATCAGATCACGGCTTGCCGAATTGTCATCAAGCGTGCCGTAGACCGTCTGTCCGTCAAAATCAAACCGAATGCGAGTGCCGTTTTCCGCGGGAGAATTTGTGTTTTCGTCGGGATCGGTGTTCCCGGTTGTTCCGGTATTGCCTTTATCTCCCGAAGGAGAACAGGCAGAAAGGATACAGACAATGGCACACAAAAGTGCCGTGAAAATCAAAAACGGTGATCTTTTTTTCATAGGATCCTCCTTCTGTTTTTTGAATCGGTTTTGTGAAACTGTCCGCAATCGCTGTATTGGTTTCCGCATCTTTTGTTAAAGCATTCCGGCGAAGAAGGCGGAGATTCAGGATCCGTTTTTCACAGGATAACTCCAAAAAACAGGTGTAAGATCGGTTTTTACCTGCTCGTGCTTATTTTGCCATAAAATTCATTCTATGTAAAATACTTGTTTTTAATTGCATATTATAATTAAATGGAATGTTCAACAAATTCGAGAAATTTTGCGGCACTCGGAGAAGTGGATTTATACTTCTTCCATACAAGGACACTGGAGAGCGGAATTTCGGGTTCCAATGATTTCCACGCCAATTCTCGTTTGTCATAAAGTTCAGCGTTGTCAGGAAACTCAATAAGAGTTTCCTGACAACGCTTTTTTCTTCAGAAGAGTCCTGTAATTCTGCCGTTATGGTCGACATCAATTTTTTCAGCCGCCGGGGATTTTGGCAATCCGGG
>CAKSSY010000046.1 GCA_934489945.1 uncultured Eubacteriales bacterium | reverse complement strand
GATGAGACCGTTACACGTCTTGCCAAGATGAAAACCGCCGCTCCCGATTTTCGTATTTTTTGGGATAATGCCTATGCGGTGCACGATCTCTGTGAGGATGACAGAGATATCCTGTTGGATATTTTCAAGGAATGTGAAAAATACGGTACCGAAGACAGAGTGTTCTACTTTGCATCGACGTCAAAGATTTCCTTCCCCGGTTCCGGTGTTGCCATTTTTGCCGCTTCCGAGACAAATCTTGAACAGATTAAACCAATTATGAATGTTCAAACAATCGGTTACGATAAGATTAACCAGATTCGCCATGTAAAGTATTTCAAAAATGCTGAAAATATTCACAAGCATATGATGATGCTTGCCAAACTGATTCGTCCGAAATTTGAATGTGTGCTTGAGATTCTTGCACGTGAGGTGGAAACGACGGGGGCAGCAACCTGGACGAAACCCAAAGGCGGCTATTTTATCAGTCTGAACACGATGGACGGATGCGCCAAAAGAACCTATCATTTGGCGTTGGAGGCGGGCGTGAAGCTGACGACGGTCGGTGCCACCTATCCTTACGGCAACGATCTGCGGGATCGAAATATCCGCATAGCACCTACTTATCCGTCAGACGAGGAACTCCGCGTTGCCATGAATGTGTTGGCGATTTGCGTGAAACTGTCGGCAGTGGAAAAGTTGCTGTCGGAACAGAATTGAAAACACGCTTTCTTTTTGGAAGTTGCCCAAGCTCGCAAAAACGAGCTTGGGCAGTTTTGATGAGAAAGAATTTTGATTGATTTTTTCTGATTTGGTCTGAAATATATATTTTTTTAATGTTTCAAGTAAAAAACATCCGATTTTGGAACAATCAATGATTTTTCTATTTGTTTCTGAAATGAGAATTTTTAAATTGCATTTTTGGCGCGCTCTTTTGAAATAATTCCTTTTTGAGAATAAAAGTGCAAAAAAACTATTGACAAATCAAATGAAAAGAGGTATAATTGTCTCATAACCGAAAAGCAATGCTGACCCGGAAAGGAAATGAACAATATGAAAGCAGCGAAAAAACCACAGAAGACAGTTCTCGTAACCGATGATAAAGAGGCAAAAATGAAGGCACTGGATACTGCCATTGCCCAGTTGGAACGAAACTACGGCGAGGGAACTGTGATGAAGCTCGGTTCCAATACCCACATGGCGGTGCAGGCGGTTTCCACCGGTTCAATTGCGTTGGATATGGCACTGGGAATCGGCGGTGTTCCGCGCGGCAGAATTATAGAGATTTTCGGACCTGAGTCTTCGGGTAAAACCACTGTTGCTCTGCATATTGTTGCTGAGGTTCAGAAAGCGGGCGGAGAGGCAGCTTTTATTGATGCGGAGCATGCACTGGATCCCGTTTATGCTAAGGCACTTGGAGTGAATATTGACGATCTTCTTGTTTCTCAGCCGGATTGCGGTGAGGATGCCCTTGAAATTACCGAGGCACTTGTTCGTTCCGGGGCGATTGATGTTGTTGTCATTGACTCGGTTGCCGCACTGGTTCCGAAACAGGAAATTGAGGGAGATATGGGATCGTCGCAGGTTGGTGCTCAGGCACGTCTTATGTCGCAGGCAATGCGGAAACTCTCGTCTGTGATTTCCAAAAGCAATGCCATTGTTATTTTTATCAATCAGTTGCGTGAAAAGGTCGGCGTGATTTACGGGAACCCCGAGACAACAACGGGCGGTCGTGCGCTGAAATTTTATGCTTCGGTTCGGATTGACATTCGCAAAACTGAACAGCTCAAGAATGGGAACGATATTTACGGTAACAGGGTAAAATGTAAAATCGTCAAGAACAAGGTGGCTCCTCCCTTCAAGGTTGCGGAATTTGATATCCTTTATGGAAAGGGAATTTCCAGAATCGGGGAAGTTGTCGATATTGCCATTGCTCTTGATCTGATTAAAAAAAGCGGCTCGTGGTTTTCCTATAAAGGTGAACGACTTTGCCAAGGAAAGGAAAATGTGAGGAAGATCGTGGAGAGCAACCCGGAAATGTTTGAGGAGTTAAACGCGAAAGTGCGTGAGATGAGTGGCAATTTGAATCTTGATAACGATGAATTTGACATGGACGGAGATGGCGACGGAGAGGATGATTTCGACATCCGCACACTGGAAAACAGCGAAGATGAGAATTGAGCTGATTTCCAGAGCGATTCTCGGAGAAGGCGGAGATATTCTTCTCACAGTGGAAATGCGGGAGGGCGAGAAGTTCGAACGGCGGAAATTTACGATTCCGAAAAAGATTTTTGAGAACCTCGGAC
Organism: uncultured Eubacteriales bacterium; assembly: GCA_934489945.1. Taxonomy (GTDB): domain Bacteria; phylum Bacillota; class Clostridia; order Oscillospirales; family CAG-272; genus RGIG8775. The sequence goes on along the minus strand of CAKSSY010000046.1, from coordinate 13,223 downwards.
TCCCCGTTCCGCCTGCTGAAATTTCCCGGGAAATGCTTTATGAGATTATGTGTGCCGAGGAGCAGTACCGTGCCATAAAAAAGGCATTTGAGCTTTTGGCATACGGAAGAAACTCCGTCAGAACGCTTACTGCGAAACTGCGGAGCCGCGGTTTTGATGATGATGTTGCCGCTGAGGCAGCGGCATATATGCAGCGAAACGGTTATCTGAAAGAAAACGAGGATGCTGAACGCGAGGCGGAGTGTTGCGTTCATAAAATGTGGGGAAAGCGTCGAATTCTTATGCACCTTCACGAGAAGGGATATGACGGAGAAGCACTGGAGACGGCAAAACTATATCTTGATACGATTGATTTTGTCGAATTATGTGTGAAGTTGATACGTGCAAAGTACGGAACATTGCCAAAAGCCGAGAGTGAAAGACAGAAAGTCATTTCCGGGCTGATACGCTTTGGTTATTCTTTTACTGAGATTAAAGCGGCGGCAAAAGTGGTCGAACATTATGAACTGCCGGGCAAACTTTGAATCGTAAATAGAGCAAAGGCTGCTGTAAAAAACTTGACGTTTTTTACAGCAGCCTCTTTTGTAAAGAGCGAAGGGAAATCAGGTGGATGACCTTGGTGCGGTATCTTTCTTTTTGACGGGAAGTTGAATTTGGGAAAGCAGAATGGCGGAAAGCATCAACAGAAATCCGAAAATTTCACGCGAAGAGGGCAACCGCCATTTAATCAGTGCCTCGGTAAAGGCGGCAAAAAAGGATTCAAAACTCATGATGAGGGATGCAATCGTCGGTTTTGAGTATTTCTGCCCGACCGTCTGAAGTGTGTAAGCGACACCGCACGAGAGAACGCCGGCAAAGAGGATGGGAAAAATCGCCGCTTGAATCTTTTCAATGTGAAAGCCCTCATACAGAAACATCGGGATAAAAGAAAAGATACCGGACATGAAAAACTGAATACAAGAGAGTTTCAAACAGTCGACTTTGGGGGCAAAGTGATCGATGGCAAGGATCTGGAAAGCAAAAGCAACCGCACAGATGAGCATAAGGAGATCGCCCGTCGTGATGCCTTCCGTGTCTTCGCCGCCGGATACGCAGAGCAAGTACAGACCGCCGACGGCAAGAATCACACATATCCAAAATAAAGGTTGGACTTTTTTCTTGAAAAACAGACCGAGAATCGGGACGAAAATGATATACATAGCGGTAATAAAACCCGCTTTCCCCGCAGAAGTGCCGTAGGCAATGCCGACCTGTTGGAAGCAGGAGGCGACACAAAGACAAAAACCGCATACAATGCCGCCGAAGCTCAGCAATTTTAACTCCTCTTTGGACATTTTTCGATAGGTTCCGTTTCTTTTCCGAACGGCATCCAGTATCAGAATGGCAGGGATCAGAACCAATCCACCGATGAGGGAACGCACCGCCTGAAATTCAAAAGGTCCGATGACTTCCATTGCCATGTCCTGCATAACGAAGGTAGTTCCCCAAATAAGAGTGGTAATGGCAAGGAAAAGATTGCCTTTGATTTGATTGGATTTCATTTTTTGACCGTCCCTTTGTTATTTGTGATATTTTGTTCCTTTGAGAATATTAAAACACCGATAAAAAATTTCCAACAGTAAAATTCGTATAAGCTGGTGCGGAAAAGTCAGTTCGGACACCGACAACCGCAGATCGCAAGCCGATTTTACCGACGGTGCAAGTCCGAAAGAACTGCCGACAATAAGTGTAAGTGCGCCGTGCGTTTGTCCGATCATGGCGAGTTTTTCAGCAAGTGCGGGGGAAGAAAATTGTTTGCCTTCAACGCAAAGTGCGATTTTGTAACTACGAGGCAAAGTGGCTTTCAGAATCCGATCGGCTTCTTCATCCAAAGCGTCTTTGATTTCGACAGGAGAGGGATTATCCGACAACTTGTGCTCTTTCAATTCTATGATGGAAAGATTGCAGAAAGCTCCAAGTCTTTTTTCGTATTCAGCAGCGGCATCCCGTAGATAACTTTCTTTTAGACTGCCGATACAGACAATGCGGAAATTCAGCATGACATCCTCATCCTTTCCGAAGGGTTATTATCATTTGCAGGCAGGTCTTCTTCGCGCAGAAGCCAGACCGGCTCGCGTGGATCGGCAATGGCAACCTCGGTTCCGCTTCCTGCCACAGCCCCGAACACTTCATCATACGCTATGTCCGGTGTGTTGTTGATTTCGCTCAGATGTGCCAACAGAATGTATCGTGTGCCCGTTTCGGAAAGACGGACGGCGAGGGAGGCGCAATCGGTATTGGACAAATGCCCGCGACGCGAAAGAATCCGTTGTTTGAGCGCGTAGGGATAGGGACCATCTTTCAGTATAGCAATGTCGTGATTGCTTTCCAAAACTACCGCTTCACATCCTGCAAGCCCGTTACAGATTGTATCCGACAAATAGCCGATATCGGTGGCGTACCCGACGTTTCTTACTTTTCCGTTTTCCCTAAAGGAAAAACGAAATCCGACACTGGCGGCACTGTCATGCGGTGTCGGAAAGGAAGTGACGGTAAGACCTTCTATTTCTGTTGTATAAGGAATCGGATGGAGCACAAGGTTGCGGGAAACGAAATCGTTTGCCGTTTCGGGGAGATGCTCCGCACAGGGGGCTGGAATATGTACGGGAATGTCCTGTTTTTTCAGCAGATTTTCAAGTGCGGCGACATGGTCACGATGCTCATGCGTCAGAAAAATTGCGTGAATATCCGAAATTCCGACGCCGATCAAAGACAGTGAGCGGCAAAGTGCCCGGGCACTTTTTCCGGCATCAACAAGCAGGGAGACGCCTCCCAATCTGAGGAACACGGCATTTCCGCCGGAGCCGGAGTACAGAGAACAGATTTGCATAAATACCTCTTCGGTGTTATTTGGAAAACAGCAGAGAAATGAATGCGGTAAGAGAGAAATCCGGGAACAGATAGAGATCCAGAATTTTGTAAGCGAAAACGATGATCATGGGGATCAAAATGAGCATCGCTCGTTTGGTTTTTTTTCGACGTGCACGAAGATCTTCAAGAAAAGCCTGACGTTCCTTTTTGTCCCAAGTGGGCGGCAATTCTTCCTCTTTCGGCAATTTTCCCACCATGCCGCGATTGGCGAAGATGTACCACGCGGCGGTTATCAGAGTAATCACGCCGTAAGCGATGCTGACCGGAATCTCAAAGCCGAGATCCCACAGGACAAGAAATACGGAGAGGAAAAGAATGATGCAGGCACAGAGCGTCAGGACGAGTTTGAAGTTAAATCGTTTGATTGAGGCAAGAAACGAATTTCCGATGGATTTCAATGCCAATCTCCTTTTCATAAAAAATCAAACGGCAGCTCCGCTCGGACGGGCGGGGCTGCCGAAAAGAGAGTGTGTTAAAGGATGCGAATTGCACCGTAGGGGCGAATCCGGAGGACGATGCAGGTACCTTTGCCGAAAACGCTGTCCATCAATTGACGATAACCCGCCACATCGACTTCGCGAACGAAACTTTGAATCGTTCCGGCAAAACCGCCGCCGTGAACGCGCCAAGCCGCCTTTTTGCCGGTCAGATACTGTTCGGCAAGGCAGAGAGCCAAAGACAATCCCTGTTCATGGACGTTCTTGGTGGTATAAACATTTTGCAAATAGCAGAAAGAGGAGCGTCCGGATGCCAAAACGCCTTCAAAGAACGCATCTAGGTTTCCCTCCAGAAGTGCCTTTTTCTGTTCTCCGACACGTTTATTTTCAGCGAAGAAGTGCATGGCACGGAGAATTGCACGATCCCCGAACTTTTGGCGAAGAGTGGGAATATTATGAATGATGTCTTTCTCATCCAGTCCACGCAGATACGGTTTGCCGAAGAAAGAGGCAATCGCTTTCATCTCGGCGGGAACCGACGCATAGTCGTCGGTAAGGTCGGCGTGGTTGCCTCCCGTATTGACGATACACAGCTTATAGTCTTTCATATCAACATTCATAATGTCAATGACGGGATTTGTTGTGTCGGCAAAGTCGATTGCCACGATTCCGCCTGCCGCGCACGCGACCTGATCCATCAGACCGCAGGGCTTGCCGAAAAATTCATTCTCGGCATATTGCGCCAATTTTGCAATTTCGGTATTGGAAACTTTACCGTTATTGAACAGGTGGTTCAGAATATTGCCGATCATGTCTTCAAAAGCGGCAGAAGAAGAAAGACCGGACCCCTTGAGAACGTTGGAGGTGGTATAAGCGCAAAAGCCGCCGATTGCATGACCGTTTTTGCGGAATCCATCACACATTCCGGCAATGATGGAGCCGGAACTGCCGAATTTTGCCTTATCGGGGGAGGTATAAGAGCTGAAGTCAACCACATCCTCGGGAAATCCCTCACTTTTCACGCGGATCATGTTGCCGTCGGTCGGTGCGGCTATGGCGAGGATATCAAGGTCAATGGAAGCAGCAATCACACAGCCATGGTTATGGTCGGTATGGTTACCGGAAAGTTCGCTTCTGCCGCAGACCGAGAAAATGCCGACATTGTCCATCTCTCCGTACAGTCGACGAAATTCTTCGACAGCATCCAGACAGCGTGTTTTCCGAGCCGCAAGATTTTCCTCGCCGTAAAGCTCACAAAGGAGAGAATCGACATCGCCGTCGTTCAGTTTCCGAATCAGATCTTGTATATTCATATAGGTGGAATTCCTTTCCCAAATGTCATTTCCATTATAGTATTGTACCATGAAAGCGGAATCAAGTCAAGAGCTTCTTTGAAAAACAGAGGTTTTCGAAAAAGTCTGCAGTTGCGGCAAATCGTCCGTGCTTTTGAAAGGAAGGAATATCGTGTCATTCCGATGGATTCGCAGGCGAGATGGTGTGCCGTAACCATAACCGCACGCTTGTCTGAATCGAGTCACAACAAGGGAGCCTTAGCTCCGCGCTCGCTGACGGTCGATGTCACGATAGGGAGACCATGCTTTTTGCAGAACGCGGTACAGGTGCGGAATTCCGGAGAATCCTGTTGCTTACTTTTCGTTTTTATCTTTATCGCGGAAAATCGTATTGAGAAGAATGGTGACACCGATGATGACGCCGATTACGACAAAAATTCCCAACATTCCGAGCCCCATATATTTCAGGTTTTCTACAAAATCAATAGGATGAAAATCAAACATGGCAATACTCCTCCTTAATGAAAGAATTTGAGGATCAGACCGCCCGCGATTACAGAAGCAATCTGTCCGGAGACGTTAACGCCGATGGAGTGCATCAGAAGGAAGTTCTGATTATCTTCCTCCAGACCCATTTTGTGAACGACACGTCCCGACATCGGGAAAGCCGAGATGCCGGCGGCACCGATCATGGGATTGATCTTCTTTTTCAGGAACAGATTAAGGAATTTGGCAAACAGTACACCGCCTGCGGTGTCGAAAATAAAGGCGACAAGACCGAGACCAAGGATGATAAGTGTATCAAGACGCAAAAATTTATCTGCCTGCATCTGGGAAGCAATGGTAAGTCCGAGAAAGATGGTGACAAGGTTGGCAAGTACCTTTTGTGCGGTTTCGGAAAGCGAATCGAGAACGCCGCACTCGCGAATGAGATTTCCAAACATGAGGAAGCCGATCAGGGAGACCGACGAGGGGGCAATGACGCCTGCAATTAAAGTGATTACAATGGGAAACAGAATCCGCGTGGTTTTGGAAACGGCTTTATCCTTGTATTCCATGCGGATGCACCGTTCTTTTTTGGTGGTCAGCAGACGGATGACGGGCGGTTGAATGATCGGAACGAGAGCCATGTATGAGTAGGCGGCTACCATAATGGCACCGAGATATTTCGATCCGAGCGTTGTGGCGACCACGATAGACGTGGGACCGTCTGCCGCGCCGATGACGGCGATGGAAGCGGCATCTTTCAGTTCAAAAAACATGGAAGCGGTGCAGAGCGTGAAAAAGATGCCGAATTGAGCTGCGGCACCGAAAATCATCAATTTGGGATTGGAGAGAAGCGGACCGAAGTCAATCATCGCCCCGATTCCGATAAACAGAATGAGCGGGAAGAGTTCATTTGCGATCCCCGCTTCATATAATGTAGTGAGCGAACCACCGGGAAGAATAGAATCGGCAAAAGGAATGTTGACAAGAATCGCACCGAAGCCAAGCGGCAAGAGGAGTGTCGGCTCCATTTTTTTGACGATGGCAAGCCAGATCAACAGTCCTCCGATGACCCACATGACAAGTTGTTGCCATCCGATGTTCAAAAGGTTTTCATAAAGAATCTCCATAGTTTTCCTTTCCGGTCTGTCTGGAAAAATAAAACAGAACCAACAGGTTCTGTCAAACCAGCTATTGAGCATAGCTTAAAAGGACGATAACTTGTCCCATCCGCATAAATAAAGCGCAAAGCGCGATATGACAGACTCCACCACTTATGCTGAACAAATTTAGTATATCAAAAAAAAGAGAAATTGTCAAGTAATTCTGTTGAAAAAGGAGAAAGGAGTGCAAACTTACAACATCTTGTTGACAAAATAGTGCAAGAGTGATATAATAAATCGTACTTTTTGATGGAAAGGGGGGAGTGGTGTGAAAGAATTGGAAATGGAATCCTTGTATGGAGAGGGACATTCTCTTGCACGGGAGATGATGAAGAGTTATACCTATCCGTGGGAAGTGTTGCCGCATATCGGTGATATAATCCGACAGATCGGCAAAACCCTTGACAAAGAGGAATATGACTGTCCTGAAGAGGAAATCTGGATTGCAAAGGATGCCAGAATCGCACCGAGTGCCACGATTTGTTCGCCGTGTATTATCGGCAAAGGAACTGAAGTGCGCCCCGGTGCATTTATCCGCGGTTCGGCGTTGATCGGCAACGGTGCGGTGGTCGGTAATTCTTGTGAGTTAAAGAACTGTATTCTTTTTGACGGTGTTCAGGTTCCGCATTTCAACTATGTCGGAGATTCGATTCTCGGCTATAAGGCGCATCTCGGTGCCGGTGCGGTTACGTCGAATATCAAGAGCGATAAAACCAATGTCAATATTCGTCTCGGCGACGAAAAGATCGGAATCGGACTGCGAAAAATGGGTGCCGCGATCGGAGATTTTGTAGAAGTCGGTTGTAACAGTGTGCTGAATCCCGGAACGGTGATTGGCAGAGAAACGATTATTTATCCATTGTCGCTTGTCCGCGGTTATGTGCCGGAAAAGAGCATATTGAAAGCGGGCGGTGTGATAGAGAAAAAAAGATGAGAGGGAGAATTTGGAATGGGTAGACTCTTCGGAACGGATGGAATCCGCGGAATTGCGGGAACCGAGTTGACTTGCGAACGTGCAATGGAGATCGGTCGCGCGGCGGCAGGTGTACTTTCGGAAGGACTGGGGAAAAAGCCGATGTTTATGATCGGAAGCGATACCCGTATTTCTTCGGAAATGCTTGCGTGTGCGGTTTCGGCGGGCGTGTGTGCTGCGGGAGCGGATGTTACTCTGCTCGGCGTGGTTCCGACTCCGGCGGTGGCGTATCTCGTGAAAAAGAACGGGGCGGATGCCGGTATTATGATTTCGGCATCGCATAATCCCTATGAGTATAACGGTATTAAGATTTTCAACGGAGAGGGCTTCAAACTTCCGGATGAACTGGAAGAAAAGATTGAGGCGATCGTGTTGGATCGTGAGGAGGATGACTCGGTTCGCCTGTCGGGTGCCGCACTGGGAACCGTAACTTCGGGGGATGCCAAGATCGGAGAATATATCGGGCATCTAAAGGAATCCACCGCACAGAAATTCGGCGGGCTTCACATTGCCATTGATTGTGCCAACGGTTCTGCATCGAGAACGGCACAGCAATTGTTCCGCGAACTGGGAGCCGATGTCCGTATGCTTTCCGACAGACCTGACGGTGTCAACATCAATGCTGACTGCGGTTCCACACATATGGAGAATCTTGTCAAATTTGTGACAGAGAATCATTTGGATTGCGGTCTTGCATTTGACGGTGATGCCGATCGTTTTCTGTGTGTTGACGAAAAGGGAAATATAGTGGACGGCGATCAGATTATGGCAATCTGTGCGTTGGATATGAAAAAACGTGGGGTTCTGCAGGGCAATACCGTTGTGGGAACCATTATGACCAATTTCGGTTTCACAAAATTTTGTGAGAACAACGGTCTGCATTTTGTTGCGACGAAGGTCGGTGACCGATTCGTGCTGGAGGAGATGCTTCTGGAGGGAGATTCCATCGGCGGAGAGCAGTCCGGACATATCATTTTCCGCGATTTTGCCACAACGGGAGACGGTCAGCTGACGGCTATTCAGCTTTTATCCGTGATGGTGAGGGAAAAGAAAAAGCTGTCCGAACTTTCGTCTGTTATGGTTCGTTCACCACAAACTATGATTAACCTTACCGTGTCGCCTGCTGCCAAACTTTTGTTTTTTACCGATAGTGTGATCAAACAGGCAATGGATGAGGCAAAAAAGGTACTTGGCAAAAGCGGCAGACTTGTGGTACGTCCTTCGGGAACTGAACCGCTGATTCGCGTTATGACAGAAGGGGATGACAGCGTGTTGATCGGAGAAGTAGCGCAGAAGGTAGCCACGGTGATTCGCGAGCGTCTTTCGGATAAATAAAAATGGAATGTTCACCAAAGCGCCAGACCGCACAAGCGGTTAACGAGGAGGGAGATTGATCGAATTTTCGGCGGATGTCTCCCCGGCAGAGAAAACTGCCGCAATCCGTTTTCAAATATACGGGCAACCGTAAAACAAAGAACGGATAAACACCGGTATAAAGGAAAATTGAATATGTGTGGAATCATTGGTTATACAGGGATGCAGAAAACTGTACCGATCCTTTTGGACGGACTTCGCACGTTGGAGTATCGCGGATATGACTCTGCGGGGATTGCCGTGCAGGAGAAAGATGCCATTGTTACGGTGAAATCCAAGGGCAGGCTGGACGATCTTGCGGCAAAACTCGCCGAACGGGCTGAGCTTGACGGTGTCTGCGGTATCGGACATACGCGTTGGGCTACGCACGGCGAACCGTCCGACATCAATTCACATCCCCATACTACGCCGCATCTGGCTCTTGTCCATAACGGCATTATCGAGAATTACGCCGAATTGACGTTGATTCTTCGCAAACTGGGCTATACGTTTGATTCACAGACCGACACCGAGGTGGCGGCGAAGTTGATTGACAAGTGTTATGTCGACTGCAAAGACCCGATCAAGGCAATTTTTGAGGCGACAACGCTCATCCGCGGTTCCTATGCTTTCGGAATTCTTTTTGCGGATATTCCCGGAAAAATTTTTGCGATTCGCAAGGATTCCCCCCTCATTGTCGCTTCTACTCCTGAGGGAGGCTTTATTGCATCGGATATTCCAGCCGTTCTTGCTCATTCGCAGGAATATTATCGGTTGGAGGAAAATGTATTGGCTGTTCTGACACAAAAGGACGTGACCTTCTATAACAGTAATTTGGAAAAGACGGAGGGGACACCGGAGAGGGTTACATGGAATGTCGAACAGGCACAAAAGGGCGGATACAGCCACTTCATGATTAAAGAAAACCATGAAAAACCCGAGGCAATCCGCAAAACGTTGACACCGCGTCTGAAAAACGGACTTCCGTTTTTCGGTATCAAGGCATTGGATACCGATTTTATCGGTCGGTTTACCGCGATTCATATTGTTGCGTGCGGAACTGCCATGCACGCAGGGTTAATCGGTAAAAATATGGTGGAAAAGGTTGCCCGTGTACCGGTCAATGTGGAAGTGGCAAGCGAATTCCGCTACCGCGATCCCATTTTGCAGAAAAACGATCTTGTTATTCTGCTCTCTCAGTCCGGAGAAACGGCAGACACCTTGGCGGCACTTCGCCATGCCAAGGCACAGGGGGTCTATACGCTTGCCGTTGTCAATGTGATCGGGTCGTCTGTGGCACGTGAGGCAGACAGCGTACTTTATACATGGGCGGGTCCGGAGATCGCTGTGGCAAGCACCAAGGCATACAGCGTTCAATGCTCGTTATTGTATTTGTTTGCGTATCGTTTGGCGCTGGTTCGCGGGAAAATGACCGAAGACGATGTAAGAGCGGCGTGTGAGCGTATGATGCGTGAGATCCCGGATGCCATCGAAAAGGTATTTGCGCGGGATGAGGAGATTCAAAAAGTTGCCAAGGCTTATATGAGTGCCGATCATTTGTTCTTTATCGGTCGCGGCATGGACTATGCTTTGTGTGTGGAGGGCTCCCTTAAGCTCAAGGAGATTTCCTATATCCATTGTGAGGCGTATGCGGCAGGGGAACTCAAACACGGCACCATTTCCCTGATTACCGAGAACATTCCCGTGGTGGCACTGACCACTGTCCCGGGACTTTGCGAAAAGACGGTGTCCGGAATCCGCGAGGTGAAGTCGCGCGGTGCCAGAGTGCTTTCGATCTGCTCGGAATCATTGGCAAAGGCGTATGAGATTCCCTGTGATGAACAGCTTCTCGTACCCGATATCAGTGAGGATCTTGCCGCTTTTCCGGCAGCAACCGTATTGCAGATGTTTGCGTATTATGTTTCGTTCTTCAAAGGATTGGATGTTGACAAACCGCGAAATCTGGCAAAATCGGTTACGGTGGAATAAGAACGGTTGTTGTTTTGCTTCAAACCGGGCAAAATGTGCTTGTTTTGAGGCGAAAACGGAGGATTTTTTCCAAGAATCACAATCTTGTACGTAATTTTTAAGTGGCTGTTAAAAACATTGTTTTTAACAGCCACTTTATTTTATCGCAAGGTATAATTTCCGGGTCCCAACTCAAAGCAAAGTGTATTGTTTTCTACAACAAAGCTCTCGTCTTCTCCGAAGGTCAAGTCGTTAATCGTTACTTCCCGCTGACCATATAAAAGTGGAAATCTGACGCGTGCGCGGGCTCCGTCCGGAATCATGATGCGGTATACAAAGCGTCCCGCCTCGTATTCCCATGCCGCACGGATGAGACCGGCGGCACTGTTGTATTCGGCTTTGACCGAGCCGATACGTGTCTGTCCTTCGGGAATGTCACCGTCGGCTCTTGTGTCCGGTTCGGGTGCCAACAAAAAGCGTTTGAATCCGGGCTCTTCGGCGTCGGGGCGGATTCCTGCCATAACAGCGAACATCCATTCGGCAACCGCACCATAGCTGTAGTGGTTAAAGGAATTCATGGTTACTTTGCCGAATCCTTTTTCCTTTGTATAGGAGTTCCAACGTTCCCAGATGGTGGTTGCTCCCTGGCGGACGCTATAGAGCCATGAGGGATCCCGTGTCTGCAGAAGAAGGGAATAGGCATCGTCGGTAAGCCCCATCTCGCTGAGAGTCATGCACAGGTGACCTGTGCCGACAAAGCCGGTCGTAAGCGTGTAGTGATTGTCGCGGATCTTTTCGTGAAGAGCCTGAATGGTTTTCCGGCGGAGCGGCTCCCGAAGCATTCCGAAGGCAAGGGGAAGCAGATATCCGGTTTGGGTTTTTACGATGATTTCGTCGTCCTTGATGTAAAGAGCGTTGTAATGTGCCACGATCTCATCGAACAGAGAAGCATAATGTGCTTCGGTGTCTTTTCTCCGAAGGGTTCGGCTGATCTGCTGCATCAAAAGGGCATCATAGGCGTAATAACAAACAGAAACATATTCTTTCGGTGTTTCTTCACCGCCAAGCCAGTCACCGAAGGTGGGATTGGGACCGTCAAGTCCGCGTTTGATACGGATAAAGTCCATGTATCGATTCATGGAATCAAAGTTTTCCTCTAGAATTCTACTGTCGCCGTACATCAGCCACATTTTATAAGGAACGATGATTGCGGCATCGCACCATGCGCCTGCTGCACGGCGTTTCATGTAGTTTTCCGAGGCGGGACCGAATACGGCGGGAGCTACAAAGCAGTATGCGCCGTCTTCATCCTGCGAATCCCGCAGATCCATAATCCACTTGCGGAGGAATTCGTAAGTGTTGTCAAAGTAAGCGGCGGTGCCGCAAAAAATCTGTGTATCACCCGTCCACCCAAGTCGCTCGTCGCGCTGAGGGCAGTCGGTCGGAACCGAAAGATAGTTACTGTCAAGTCCGCGGATGATATTACCGATCAACTTGTTGACCTCGGCATTATCGGTTTCAATCCGTCCGGTACGTGTCAGATCACTTCCGATCAGATCCGTGGAAACTTCGATGATTTCAATGTCTTCGTCCGCGCAGATCTCAAGATACCGATAGCCGAAGAAGGTATAAAGCGGCGTATATTCTTCTGTGCCGCCGCCGGTGATATACATGATGCGCGACAGGGCGGAACGATAATTTTCCAGATACACCGAACCTTTTGCACCGTCGTTGCCACGTGCGCGGTCACCGCTGTCATTGAGCATTTCGGCACAATAAATCCTTACTGTGGTGCCACGCGCGCCGGACAGGCGAATACGCGGGCGACCGGTGCGGTTGTATCCCATGTCAAGAACCAGATGTTCTCCCTTTGCAAGACTGCCCCATTCGCAACCGTTTCCGGTGTGGCGGGAAGTTACACGAATTTCACCGAAGTCGGTGCCGTTGTCGAGAATACCGTTATAGATGACGGCACTTTGCGGATGTTCGCCGTAGGAACGGATGCGAACGGGTTCTCCGACATGAGGAATGATTTGGCAGGAGATTCCCTCATACAACGCGGCGGCATCCCATGTGTAGAATGACGATTCGGATGTGATGTCTTTCTCTCTGGCATCGTAATATTCGCCCTGCCAGATGTCTGCCGTGCGGACCCGTCCTCCCTTGGTGGTATCCCAGTCTTCTCCGGAGGCAAGAAATTCGCACCGTCCGTCGGGATAAACGATTTCAATTTCAGCGCAGAGACCAACTCCGCGGTATCCGTAGAAACCGAAGGAGATCCGTCCCGACCACCAGCCATTCGCCACCGGGACAACGAGAACATTTTCCCCTTTGTGGCAGTATTCGGTAATGTTGTATTCAAACTCCATGACATGATGGCGATAGTCTGTCCAACCGGGTTTCATTTCATCAAAGATCACAGAGGCTCCGTTTGTTGTGCCGACACGTTGACCGTTGACATAGGCTTCAAAAACACCGAGTGCGGTGATTCGCAGAATCAATTTGCTGTTTGCCTCGTTGCGGGTGAATTTTTTGCGGAAGGTAACAAGCCCGCCCGCATCATAAAGATCGGTGGTTCGTCTGTCGAAAACCGTATATCCCGTATGTTGTTCCCACGACTGGGTATAGGTAACCTTGGAGT
>CAKSSY010000045.1 GCA_934489945.1 uncultured Eubacteriales bacterium | reverse complement strand
GCGGTACTTTTTCCGGAGGCTGTCGTTGTATTTATGACACAGCGTATTGGCGAGCCATGTTTTCGGATGCTCTATCCTGCCGCCTTTATTTATATATGAAAAAGCCGCAAGCATTGTATCGCCTACAAGGTCTTCTGCATCTGTTTTCGAACCGCATTTTGATACAGCAAGCCGCATCAGGTCGTCGTAGTATTGAATGATTTCGTCTCTGTTCATTTCGCTTTTTCCCGCTTTCCGGAATGCTTTTGAGTACTCGCCCATATAGTCGTAAAAATCTTACTTCGGTTCGGACTTAAAAAATATTTTTGATTATGTCATGAAGATTCAAAAAATACAACAACCTATGCTTCCACTGTCATGAAAATCGAATAATATGCAATGTCGAAAAACAATACACTTATAGCGACTCCCCAAGAAAAAAAGAAAATCCGAACCCCAAATCCATAAGGATCAAGTTCGGATTATTCTTCTTTGGTGCGGGAGACGGGAATTGAACCCGTACGGTGTTAACCACACGCCCCTCAAACGTGCGCGTCTGCCAGTTCCGCCACTCCCGCATAGATTCCTCAAAACAACGGTGATATTATATCACATGATCTCTTACAAGTCAATAGGTTTGAAAAAAAACATTTAATTTTCCCAAAAAATAAAAAACGCCTTGACAAAATCAATATTTTCTGATAAAATATCAACGTTGGGGCATTAGCGCAGTTGGGAGCGCACAACACTGGCAGTGTTGGGGTCAGGGGTTCGAATCCCCTATGCTCCACCAGCGGCAAGTTGTCGCCACCAACTATCGGGGACGCGCAATAATATGCCAAACTTCATACTGCGATGGTGTAATTCGGATTTAAGTCCGAATTCTCTACCACCAAAAGCAAATCCGAACCACAATGGTTCGGATTTGTTGCATTATACTCTTATCGACAGCGTCTTGCTGTTCTCCAATATCGGAGACATACAACACTATGTCAAACTTCATATCAAAATGTGGTATGAGTCGGATTCAAATTCATTTTCCCCGCTGAAATTGAAATCATAATGAAAGAGCCAAGCCATACCCGAAGGGGAGGTGCTTGGCTCTTTCATTATTTTAGCTACAATAAAAATATCCTAAGTATCTACATAAATTTGGAAAATAAATGCTTTATTTTTCCAATGAAATCCTCATCCGAAACATCATATTTTTCTGATTCACGTCCCAATGCACCGTATTTATATTCTCCCATGGTGTGATACGGCAAAATTTCCGTTTTTACGATTTTTATTTCTTTCAACAGGTCTGATATCCGTTTCATTTCCTCATCCTTGTCATTATATCCTCCGATTACGGGAATTCGTATCATGATGTCCGCCTTTTCCGAAAGTTTTCTGAGATTTTCAAGAATCAGGGCATTGGAAACTCCCGTTCCCGCTTTATGTAAATTCGGATCGAATGTCTTAATATCATATAAAAACAGATCAGTGAAAGGCAAGATTCTGTCAAAATTTTCCCACAGTACATTTCCGGCGGTGTCAACCGCCGTATGAATTCCAAAGCTTTTACATTTTTCAAGGATTTCGGAAAGAAATTCAATCTGAAGCATACATTCCCCACCGGAAAATGTTACTCCCTTGAAAAACACTGTCGTCCGGATTCCCGGACCGTCAACGTAAGAATTGCGTACGATATCGAAAATCATTCCCTTCATCATCGTGCATTATCATCTCCGCTTTTCGGCTTCATTTTTGAATCGTCCTCCTGATAATGTCGTCCTGCAACGGATCGTTCAGATTTACAAAATAATCCGAAAATCCCAAAACGCGGATACGCAGATTTTTATATTTTTGGGGTGTTTTTTTAGCGTGAATCAAATCCTCTCCGGAAACGTAGGTAAGTTGAAAATGAACCCCCCCGTTTTTAAAATACGTTTCAAGCAAATCTACCGTTTTTTTTGAAATTTTCATCGTTTTTCATCAGTTGTTCGTCAATCGTTAGATTCGTAACGGTACTGCCACAACCAATGGCGTTCGGATCAGCTTTTGCTATGGAATTAAGCAGTGCCGCCAAACCGTTTCTGTCTTTTCCCTCGCTCTGCCCCAAACCGAATTTAAGTGCCTCTCCGGCGTATCTTCCATCCGGAGTTGCTTTCATTTTTTCGCCGAACCACTTGTGATGAGGATTATATCCTGTTAAATCCCCTACGAGCCAATGGTATCCGAACAAGTTCGTCTTATCCTTGAAAATTTCATAAAGACTCTGATAAAACATCCGGGCGATGTGATTGGAACGTTCGGTATCATTTCCGAAGAAATCGCCTTTTTTTATAATAAGCGTGCGTAAATCTTCAAAACCACTCCAATTTGCCTGAAGTGCCGATATCAATTCCCACATCGTGACGGTTTTCTCATCGTAAACAAATTGTTTCACAACAATCAGTGCATTTTATCCGCTTTTCATCATTTTGAAATGCAATTCTTTTGTTTGTGTCCTTCCGCTCACAATCAAGTACGAATTGAAAGGCTTCTTTTGGCATTTCAGATGTCCAACGCAATGTCACCTGCGGTATCCATGTTGGCAACTCAAGCATACTCTCAAGAATAAGCCTTGAAAGATCACAGAACCCGTCACTCCCGTCAGGAAGGTAGCCGCCTATGCAGAAAATGTGACTCTCCGCCACGTGTAAACCAAGCCGAAGTTACAGGCGTTGCAGCCTGAACCATTAAAAAAGCTCCTGCAAATACACCTTTGCTTCTTCACGAGTAATCCTGCCACTTTGAATATCCCTCTCATAAAACGGTTGCAGATATCTGTCAAGCGTTCCCAAACTATCCGGATCCGCCGAGAAACAAATGTAAATGGTGAAAACCGCTTCATAAAAGGAAGACGGTGCGTTTTCCGGCACTTTTTTCAGTGTTTCGGACAAGGTGAGAAGATTTTTCTTGTATTCAGCATTTTCGGTATTCTCCGCGGCTTTTGCTGCTCTGTCAGAACATTTATACGCCCAACTTATAAGGGTTATCAATACCTTTTTAACTGCACTTAAAAATTCTTTTTCCTTGATTTCTGTATGCTTTTCCAATGCCTCATCAACTTCCTCAACGATTCCCGCCAAGCCTTTCCTTAACACCTTTTCATAATCTGCCATTGCGTGCTGCCACTCGAACGTTGATAAATTGTCAATCGGTTTTAAGTAAAACGTCTTTTGTATTTCCCTGAAATTTTTATGTCCCATTCGCCTAAACGCATCCCCCACAACCGACTCGTTGCAGTTGAAAAAGCCTGTCATTTTTGAATATTCACATAAAACAGGTTCCTGGTTCAAAATAAATTCGCACAATCTCTTCGAATCCGCTTGTTCACGGGTTAAAAATATATCATTGCGGTCAAACGCCGTCTCTTTAGGTTGGGCATACATTTTTCCGCCGAGAGTCCGTTCTGTAAGTTTTTCGATTCTCCGGTTCATAAAATCACATCCTTTCAGGAATATTTTACGATGCCGGAATCAAAAGTAAATTCATAAAAAAACACTTTTATACTTTTCAGCACAAAATATTTTCCGAATGCTTGTTTTTCTGCCTGAAATATTTTATAATGTATAGACAGGAGGGCAAAGCGTATGAACACCGACTTTTTAATTACAAAAATTGAAAATGTGATATTTGTGGACAAAAGCCAATACCCCGAAAAAGTCACGTCATTTCGCCATGACTTATCGAATTGTGAACTTATATATCACCTTTCCGGGAAAATGCGCATTTCCTTTAACGGGAAAACCGAAATGTGCGATGAAAACACGCTGCGATTTTTGCCCAAGGGAGAAAACCGCGGTTACACCGTATCCAGAACGGAAAACGGCGATTGCGTTGATATATTTTTCGACACTGACAAACATATCTCCGAAGAAATGTTTACGTTAAAATTAAATGACAGAACGGCAGTAGCCCCGATTTTCAAAAAAATATTCTCATTATGGGTAGCTAAACGCGACGGATACTATTTTGAATGTATTTCCCTGCTTTACAAAATCTTTGCAATGCTTTAAAAGCAACCCTATCTCCCCGAAAAGCAATATCAAAAAATAAAACCTGCCATAGATTACATAGACGACAATTTTACAACCGAAAAATTGTCAGTCGGCAAACTTGCGTCAATTTGCAGAATAAGCGAATCGTTGCTAAAAAAACTATTTATAAAAAAATTCGGAGTGCCTCCTGTCCGGTACATCATACAGCTTAAAATAAACTATTCATGCGATCTGTTGCGCTCCGAATTATATACTGTTTCGCAAATTTCCCAAATATGCGGCTATAACAATGTATATTATTTCAGCCGACAGTTTAAAGAAAATATGGGGGTTTCCCCGTCGGAATTCTGTAAAAATTCGACTCGGTAAATTGATGAAACATACAAGTGTTGACAAAAAAGATTTTTTATAGTATATTCGTAACAAGAGAGTTCTCTTCGTCGCAGATCTCGCCGCATCCGAAGGGATGCTCAAAAATTTACGGTTCCTGACAGATCATGCCATATGTTTGAGGACTTCCGAAGTCGGCAATCCCGGATAGTGGCACCGTTAATTCTTGTAATAGTCTGTATTTCAACATCTACCTATCAGAGGAAGGAAACATGAAAAAGAAAACAAACAACTTTGGCACAGCAAACACCTCTAAAATGACCGATGCGGAGTTATCGAAAAAACTGGGGCATTATCAGAAAATGTCCTCTGCATGGCTTTTGATCGGACTGATCGGTGTGGTGAGCGGAACCATCTCGTTTTTGGCGGTAAGGAATGTTGCCCTCAAAGCCACCCTTGTGACGGTACTGTTTTTCGGCGGCGTCTGCTGTGCGCTGTTTCTTGGCGGCGGTGCACAAAAGAAATTGCAGACACTGATGCAGGAACAACTGGGCGATTTTTTCCGTACGGAGTTGGAAAAGGCGTTCGGTCCCGATATACATCCTCCGAAAATGAATATTGACACCTCTTTTATGAAAACATTTCACCTGTTGGATAATCAGTGGGAGGAGTGTGAGGTGATGAATTTCCACGAGGGTGAACACTGCGGTGTCCCCTTCTCTGCCGCCAATGTACGTCTGAATCATGTTTATGAAAGAGCCATCGCACACGAAGGATTGGAAACCTGCCGGGATATGGTGTTCAAAGGTCTGGTTCTGTGTTGCGGGACGCGTATTCCCGCCCCATCCCCCATCCGAGTCAATGCGCGGACAGAGAGCGGTCCGCGAGGAACGATGACAGACAACGAAACCTTCAACCGCTGCTTCTGCGTCACAGCGGAACCGGAACAAGACGCGCTCTGTCTCCTTACCCCACAGTTTATGGAACAGTTGGAGACATTCGTTCAATGTGTAAACGGACATATTCTCGGTTTCCGCTGGGAAAACAATGTTTTCTCTTTCGTGCTGGAAACAGACTACGGCTTTGCCGCTGTCGCAGACGACGTAGACCTGCGCGACATCGACGCGGCACGCCGGAGCTATATAAAATCATTGCGGGAAATGAGTGAAACACTTGATCTCCTGCTGAAAAATACGACTCTTTTTGCAAAAGAAACCGAGAAAGGAACAAAGGTATGATTGGTATAATATTGATCTTGGTTGCCATTCTGCTGATTGCTGTCTGGTGCATTACTACAACCAATGGGTTTAAGAAAAAAGAGATTCGGGTGCAGGAAGGACTCTCCGGCGTGGAGATAGCACTCACCAAGCGTTATGATATGCTCACAAAAATGCTCGACACCGCCAAGAGATATATGGCGCATGAAAACGATCTGTTCGCCAAGGTGATTGAACTGCGCCGTGGAATGAGTCTCAAAGAGCTGAACGATATCCAACAGAAAATGGACAGTCTCAGCGACAAATTCTTCGCTGTGGCGGAGGGCTATCCGGAACTCCGATCCAGTGATGTTTTCGTAGAGTTGCAACGTGGCATCCGCGATGCGGAGGAACATTTGCAGGCGGCAAGGCGGCTGTACAACACCAGCGTCACCGCCTACAATACAGCCATCGCCATGTTTCCGGCAAAGTTGCTGGCGGGGGGTCACCGTCTGCCCAAGGAGTTCTTTGTTGCGAATGAAAACGGGCGCGGTGACGTCTCAATGACGTTCTGACAAGAGGATTAGCCCATATGGAAGAAAAACAGCATATGACGAATGAACAACTGAAGGAGACGCTCCGCAGACACCGTAGCGCGGTCACGCTCTTTCATATCCTTACCTACGGCTTCGGCATAGCAGCGATACTTTTGTTCGCTACAGGAATCATTCCGATTGCCATTCTCTGTTTCATACTTGCGCTCGTAAGTAGCTACCAGTTTTCCAAACGCACGGGAGACCTGAAAAAAACACTCAGCGACAATGTCATCCGTAATGTATTGAATGAAGTGTTCGACAGCGCGGAATACAATCCTTTTGACCACGTTCCGGACAAACTGATAAAAGGTGCGGGCATGGTATTTCCTTTCACCTATGATTGCGTCCGAGGCAGTGATCGCATCAAAGCTATCTACAAAGGTCTGAACCTTGAACTGAGTGATGTGGAACTTTATCATGTGACGGAGTGGTACAACGAGGAAAACAGTCGATGGGAGGAATCCGAGGAGCGGGTCTTTCAGGGTCAATGGCTCGTTTGCGATTTTGGCAAGAGACTTTCCGGCGAGGTGCGGTTGTCAGAAAACACAAAATCCATGCGCAAACAACACAAGAACAATCGCATTGAAATGGAGAATCCTGCATTCAACGACCGCATCGTCGTCACTGCCGAAAAAGCACAGGAGGCATACTATGTACTCACACCGCACATGATGGACTACATCCTTACAGCCGTCAACGGATGCGGCGGCGAGATCTATATGTCTTTCCTTCTCGACGGCAAGTTACATATCGCCATCAAAACCGGAAGAAACTTCTTTGAATTGGGCAAAAGCAATACCGATATTGAATCTCTGCGGCATAAGTTTCTCGGCGAGCTGCATTGGTTTACAGATGTCGTAGATAACCTGCGTTTGGAGGATTCTCTTTACAAGAAAGAAACGAACACATGATCCTTTGAAATCGTAACACCGCTGTACTTACGTCGCTCCCTTTTTCCATTTTGTCCGGTTTCATACTCGGGTTGACGGAACTCTAAACATTGGCAAACGAAAAGGGGCAAGGTATCGTTCTACCTTGCTCCCGAAATGTATGTACACTTAGTTCACCAAATCGTGAGTGAATGATTCGTTTTCGGAGCGATTCAAAACCGCATCAAACTCTACACAGTTTTCAACCATACTGTCAGGAACAACAACGGTTATAAACCAGCCGGCAAGATCGGCTGTAACGTCGGTTTCGGGGACGTTGAGCTGTTTGATATAGATGCAGAAGGTGTTGCCTTCGTGAAAGACACTACTCACACCAAATCTATAAGTGCCACTATTGGCATCAACATAAACCAGCATTAAGGTGTTTTCGCCAAAAAAGGTCTCGTCATACTTTGCGGTCGTATCATTGAATGACGGAATTTCGTCAAATCCATAGTCCATTCTCAGCACTTCACCAAAGGAGAGTTTGAACTGTTCTAATTCTTCCAAAGTGCTGAACTTGTATATCGGAAGGTGCTGAACACTACTGTCCACCATTGTGCTTTGGTTCAATGCGCCAAGGTAGATTTCACTTTCTTTCGTCCAACCTGCATAGGACACAGCAATATCAAAGGCTTCCTCAACGGGAGTGCCACCGGACTGATCCCCATTTGTGTGGACATCAATAGGATTGTCGTTAGGCGGGACGGTATCTTTGAATACTGCGCTACAACCAACCGTACCCACCGCGCAAATCAATGCCAAAATGAATGCTAAGTATTTTCTCATACGAATCCCCGCCTCATAAAATTGAGTTTCTATTTATATCGACGAAAAAATCAGCGAAAGGTTCCCACTTTTTACATCCTATAATATTTTTTGTTTCTTTCAATACATAAAAACAGGTGGCTTTGGCAAAATTGACGGATTGAAAAGCCCTCAGACAAAATGGTAAAAGAGACTTGTGTTGTGTTATCTTGACAAGACCGAAAAAATAAGATATAATGAAAAAAATACAGATTGTGCGGGCATCCCCCGCCATCTTTTTTAGGACGGTATCATGTCAAACCGAATCAAAATTCAAGACTTTACAGCATCCGAACTTGATGTCTATGTACGCCTTACCGGTACGCAACTCAGAAACCGCCTTGAACCGGAAAAAGGAATATTGATAGCGGAAAGCCCAACGGTTATCGATGTCGCGCTTGACGGCGGATGTGTGCCGCTGTCGATTCTCATTGATGAACGTCTTGCGACCGATCGGGTCGAAGCGGTAATTGCAAGATGTGAAAAACTATGCCCCGGAATTCCGATTTATACAGCCGGACGTGAAATTTTGCGTAACATGACCGGCTTTGAACTCACACGTGGTATGCTTTGTGCGATGAAACGCCCGTTACCCAAAAATGCCGAGGAAATCTGTCGTGACGCACATCGCGTGGCGGTTCTTGAAAATGTGACCGACTCAACCAATATCGGTGCCATCTTTCGCAGTGCCGCAGCACTCGGTGTTGATGCAGTGCTTCTTTCCCCTACGTGTTGCGATCCCCTCTGCCGCCGCGCTGTGCGTGTCAGTATGGGAACGGTCTTTCTTATCCCCTTTGCCACTCTCTGCGACAGCTCCGCCGATTGGGTACAAAATGGTATGAAATCCTTGCACTCCATGGGCTTCAAAACCGCAGCCATGGCCCTTTCGGACAAGTCCGTCCCGATCAATGATAAGACGCTCGCATCCGAAAAACGCCTTGCCATCGTGCTCGGCACCGAAGGCGACGGACTTGCACAATCGACAATTGCTGACTGCGATTATACCGTCAAAATTCCGATGTATCACAGTGTGGATTCGCTCAATGTTGCCGCGGCAAGCGCGGTTGCCTTTTGGGAACTCAGAAAGAAAAATTGAGGCTGTAAAAACCATGTTTTACAGCCCCATTCTTTATTTTACGACAATATTTTCGGTGTGTCCCGCCACTGTGAGAAACTCAGCGGTATTTTCCATGTGGATCCCACCACAGGTGACATTTTCCATTGTAACATTGAACACGCCATAGTCGGGCGCGTCCGAGTCAGCATCCGAAAGAATAACACTCGGAATCGCCCTTGAAATCCCTTCGCCCATCTTGTGACTGAAGACAATATTCCGAAAGAAAACATCCCGAATGCGATAGCCGCCACGCTCCGTGTAGGAGGCGTTGCCGGTACTGCGAACTTCAATGTGAATCAATTTTCCCGTATATTCGGGTCGCTCGGTAAAGGAGATGTTTTCAAAGCGGATACCGCTGACATCCTGTTCGGTCTGCGAGAGAATACGAAGCGCACCCGACCACTTCTGTATACGTGCGGGGTCTGGCTTCTCATACACACGGTAGCTGTAGGCGGCAATGTCATGAGCATAGAAATTTCTGAGAATGTTACGCGGATTCATCGAGCCGGTTGAGTGACCGCCAATACAGAAATTGCGGCAGGCAGTGAAAAGCGTGCAGTGCGAAACTTCTATGTCTTCGGAAAGCGGAATGGGATTCTTACACTCGGGGTCACCAAGATAGAGGATTGAGTCGCAGGAGGTAAAAACAGCGATCGTATCGTCCTGTGTACGAATAAAGCAGTCCTCAATCCTCATACGGCGGACATTCACCATACTGATGCCATCGGCATTGACCGCCCCCGAAAAAATCTTGACTCCGCGCACAAGAATATCATCCGAATTGCGAACCGTGATTCCGCGGAAGTAACCGTTCAAAGTCAGCCCTTCAACCTTGATATCGCTTGAATTTGTCTTGATGTATATGCCGGAAGGAGTGTAGTCCTTGAGTGCACCGAGAAAGAGGGACTCATCAAAAACACCCTCATCGGTGCCGAAGGATGTGTCCAGTGTGTCGATGATGCCCTCGCCGCAAAGCGTAATGGCATGCTTGTTTTCAAGAACAAAACCGGCATGGATAACCGCACCACGCGCGCTATAGACCGTCGTACCATCTTCAATGTCGTCAATGATATCAAAGCCGTGCGCGTCCTTGTGAATGAACGGGCAATTGGCAGCCGTGTAATTGCCGGCAGGAAATTCAATCCGTTTTTCCGCGGTCGGCTTTTTCACGGGAAACGACGATGAGAGACAGAGATGATTTCGATAGGTATCACCCTCGGGACGAAGCAGAACCTTGTCATGCGGCTTCATTCTGAAGGTGGCAACTTTACCCGAAATCGTCGCCGTCACGCCGAAAATTTCTTTGATGGTTCCGTCTCCCTTCCACTCGACCCTAACATCAACCTCGCCGTCTGCCGAGAAATCGGCAATATATGCCTTTTCGACAAAAGTCGCAGTCTTGACTGCGGTGTAGACAGACCGATATTGCTCGGGAAGAGGTCTCTCCCCCAGACCGTCCGAAACGAGTGCAAGATAGACGGGAAGAATTTCCTTCTTACCGCACGCCGAAATTGTTACTTCATAAAGATCGGTATTCCTTGCCCCTTCGGGAGCTTTCACGCTTGTAAACATTGTCCTTCTCCTTTATTCACAGCCAAAAATTATTCCTGTGTGACACGTCAACACTCTCCGCAGGACGATGCCGGACACGCTCAAACAAATGTCCTCTTGCTGTTCCACATGACAAGAGCATTTTTCCGAATCGAAATTGCAAATCACGACTCATACGCAACTCTGACATATAATTATATTATATCAAACCAATCCCACTTTGAAAAGGTATATTTTGCGCTGTTTTTTGTATTTTTCGATTTTTCACCTCAGATTAACAAGAAAAAGGCACCGTTCCGTTGCATTGCGAATCGTGGATGCTTGGTCCGACACTCCGTGAGATTCCGCATGAAAAATCCAATGTTAGTTGCTTCGGCAAATGCTTTTTTCCTCCATGAAAGCAGAAAAGATAAAGTATGTGGATTTTTAAACATAAATTATTCCGTCTCCAAAGAAAAATAGGCTCCGGCGGTGTTTATCGTAGTCTCGTCATATTTCAGCCAACCATTCACCAAAGCCTGCTCAACAACATAGCCACGCTCAATGGAAGGTACTCTGCGAAAAAGATCGCATATCTCATTCTTCAAGGTTCTGAGTTTTGCCGAGACTGCACCATCCTGTTTTTCCTTTCTCTTCCAATCGAAAATCACGAAATTCGGAACAACCTTGCTGTCATCCTCTTTCAGATAACCGTAGGCAAGCAAATTTTTGATATGCCTCGTTTCGCACGTTTCTCTCTGTCCGATGCAAAATAAACCAAGTGTGTACTCTTCATCCGCTGTAAGAAATTCCGGTGTTTTTTCGCGCATATCTTTATATTGAAATTTGAATTGATAAAAATGACCGATTGGCTTTCTTTCATCACCACAGAACATACCTCCGTGTTGTCCTACAAAAAACGGCTCTTCCCAATCAATTTTTTCAAACCCCGTCAAAACCCATGCACCGTTATCCGGGCGTGACGGCAACGTTTTTTCACCACCGTCATCGTTCGCAAGACATTGCAAAACATCGAATGTCCGAACGAGCAACGCCCATTTTGCGTTTTCATAACCGACATATCCGATATTTGCCCGAACACCACCGTTTGCGATATACAAATCAATCAATGTGCAAAGTTTTTCTGTCAGCGGCATCTGAATCTTCTTGCTCGCCTCAAATGTTTTGTGCTGTTGCTCCCGGCTGACTATGCAAAAGTTTGTACAGTATCTGTTTCCTTCCTTTCGCAAAAGCTGTTCGTACAAGAGAAAATTCAACTCGTCCTCCATGTAGGGCAATGCAATGCCGAGCGCAATTGCAATTTCCTCTGCCGTTTCCGGATTTTCGTACACTTCAAGAAAGATGTTTTTGTACAGCAAATGCGAAACAATCGTCCACGGCTGACCCTTTTCGCCGTTACGCCCATTCTTCACAAACGATACTTCTTCGGGTCTGTAGCTTCTGATACCAAATTCTCTCGCCATGTCCATACCTTCTTTCAATCGTTTTCTCGCACGGTGAAGCCTCTGCTGAATCGCACATTCGGAGAGCGACACAACACCGGCAATCTCCCGGATGCTTTTATTTTCTATATAGTAAGCAACAACAATATTACGATAATCGCTTTTGATGAATGCCAGTTCTCGCCGAAGCAAAGCCATTTGCTCCGCATGAGTCATTTCATCTGCAATACTATAAGTTTCATCCTCAACCTCACAATTCCAAATATCGGAACCGCTTACCGACTCGCGTCGATCATGCTTTTCCCTTGCCCACGTCGCATAACGATTGCGTGCAATCTGCCACACCCACGCCGAAAAAGCATGTGGGATTACTCCCTTCCTCAACGCCGAAAAAACATTCAGAGCAATATCCTGTGTCAGATCTTCTGCCTCGGTGGAATTACCCGTTTTTTTCAAACCAAAATAAAAAATTTTTTCCATGTAGTTGTCGACAAATCCGTACATAAGTTGATTGCACGCTACATTCACTTCTTGCACTTTTCTCGCCTCCTTTCACTCATATAGTGTGTGATTTTCGTTTTTGCTGACATTCTTTCTTAATTTTTTTAAGACAGATCTTCAAAAAAGGGAGATTCAACGGCAAACGCCTATACGAAAAAGGGAAACAATGTCGCATAAAATCAACATTGTTTCCCGATTCGTTATCCACTCACGCCTTACTGCGCGGCATCTACAATAGCCTTGAACTTTTCAGCAACAAGCGAAGCTCCGCCAATCAGTCCGCCATCCACATCAGGCTTTGCAAGAAGCTCTGCGGCGTTCTTTTCGTTCATCGAACCGCCATACTGAATCGTCACGCTCTCGGCAACCTTTTCTGAATACATGGATGCCAATACCCCGCGAATCACAGCACAAGTCTCTTCTGCCTGATCCGGCGTAGCTGTAAGTCCGGTACCTATTGCCCATACCGGCTCATATGCAATGATAACATTCTTGAGCTGTTCTGCACTAACACCGGCAAGATCAAGTTTTGTCTGCATGCCGACAACTTCTGCTGTAATACCGGCAAGTCTTTGTTCCTTGACTTCCCCAAGGCAAAGAATGACCTTAAGTCCCGCTTCCAGTGCAGCCTTTGTACGCAAATTAACCGTTTCATCGGTTTCGCCGAAATACTGACGACGTTCACTATGCCCGATAATAACATACTCCACGCCGATTTCCTTCAGCATTTCTGCAGAAACCTCTCCGGTATATGCCCCCTTTGGAGCAAAATGAACATTTTCAGCTCCAATTTTGATATTAGAACCTTTTGCCGCCTCCATAGCGGCAGCGATTGTCACATAAGGAGCACAGAAAATCACATCACAGTTATCCTTGCCCGCAACCAACGGCTTCACTTCTTGAATGAAAGCGGTTGCCTGAGAAGGGGTGAAATTCATTTTCCAGTTTCCGGCAATTACAGTTCTTCTTTTAGAAGGATTCATTTTGATTTCTCCTGTCTTTCATACAGTCAGGGGAGAGATTCTCCCCTATTATTACTTATTCATGAGGCACGCAATTCCGGGAAGTTCAAGTCCTTCAAGGAATTCCAGGGATGCGCCGCCACCGGTAGAAATATGTGTGATTTTAGAAGCAAAACCAAGTTGTTCACAAGCCGCGGCGGAATCACCACCTCCGACAATTGTCGTTGCCGAAGAATCCGCAAGTGCCTGTGCCACTGCAATCGTTCCTTTTGCCAAGGTGGGATTTTCAAACACACCCATCGGTCCGTTCCAAACCACCGTCTTTGCATTCTTCACCGCATCTGCAAAAAGCTTCTTTGTTTCATCGCCGATATCAAGACCCATCATGTCTGCCGGAATCTTATCAGAAGGAACAATTTTGACATCCACAGGAGCATCAATCGGATCCGGGAAGTTCTTTGTAATAACCGTATCAATCGGCAAAAGAAGCTGCACACCGCTCTTCTCTGCCTTCTCCATCATATCGCGGCAATAGTCGACCTTGCTCTCATCAAAAAGTGAAGTGCCGATGCTATAGCCCTTTGCGGCAAGAAACGTATACGCCATACCACCACCGATAATCAGTGTGTCAACCTTGGTCAGAAGGTTATTGATAACATTGAGCTTATCCGAAACCTTTGCACCACCCAAAATTGCAACAAACGGACGCTCCGGATCGGCGAGAGCCTTACCCATTACTGTAATCTCTTTCTGAATCAAATAGCCACACACAGCGGGAAGGTAATCTGCCACACCTGCTGTTGAAGCATGCGCTCTGTGAGCAGCACCAAATGCGTCATTCACAAACACTTCTGCAAGGGATGCCAACTCTTTAGCGAATGTCGGATCATTCTTTTCTTCTCTGGCATCAAAACGGGTATTTTCAAGAAGAACTGCCTGTCCTTCTTTCAAAGCGGCAACCTTCTTATGAGCATCCTCGCCAATCGTATCTGCGGCAAGTTCTACCGTCTGTCCGAGAAGTTCGGTAAGTCTTGCTGCAACCGGCTTCAAAGAATACTTTGCTACAACCTCTCCCTTGGGCTTGCCCATGTGAGAACAAAGAATAACCTTTGCACCGTGTTCGAGAAGGTACCGAATCGTGGGAATCGCTTCCACAATTCTCTTATCGCTGGTAATCACACCATCTTTCAGCGGTACATTGAAATCACAACGAACAAGAACCTTCTTGCCGGCAACATCAATGTCTTCAATTGTTTTCTTATTATAAGTCATTTTGGAATTCCGCCTTTCACGTATTTTAGATATTATTAATATATCACAAACTCCGAATTTTATCAATAAGTATTTGTTAAATTTTTGTCTGT
Source organism: uncultured Eubacteriales bacterium (assembly GCA_934489945.1). Taxonomy (GTDB): domain Bacteria; phylum Bacillota; class Clostridia; order Oscillospirales; family CAG-272; genus RGIG8775. The sequence goes on along the minus strand of CAKSSY010000045.1, from coordinate 898 downwards.
TTTTTCATTTTTCTCAAAAAAGGTAAAATCAAGCAATCTTAATTATAATTTATAACACGGTATAACAGACAAAAGGCTTCCGGATTTCCGGAAGCCTTTTTGATTCACTTCTTACTTGGAAATGATAATCGTGTCAAGATATCCCTCAAACTGATTCTGTTCGTCCATAAAGCGGAAGACAGAAGAAGAACCGGTGGTTACAACTGTGCCTTCAGCAATCTTGGCATCGTTGAGAGAAATCGTATACTTGCCGTCAGCAGCAAACTCAACTGTGAAGTTATCCCAACCCTTTTGAGTGGATGTAGCAACCTTCGTGTTAGCTGCATCATAATAATCGCCCTTGTTATCCAAGCTGAGCAGAGTCTGTGCATTGTCGCCAACAGTCCATCTGAACATAGACGTAAGCGCGGTCGGCAGTTCCTCAAATCTCATGGAGAACTTCAGTGTAAAAGCAGTACCGACAAGCTGATTCTTGTCGTCTTTCAGATCCAAACGTCCGTTCGGAGCAACATCAACGTTACCGGAGGGAATATTCAGATAAATCTCACCGCTTGGATCGTTCTTAACAATATTGGCATATTTAGGATCAAAAGCAAAGCCCTCAAACAATGTCGCGATGTCATCCAATGTATCTACGCCCTCAAAAGTTGCGGAGAACAGCGGGAAGATAATTGCGGAAGCATCTGCCACCACTTCGCCTGCTTCGTCGACAATGATCACTTCTTTACACATCGAGCAAACTTTCTTTGTGTACTTGCCATCAATACTCTTGATTTCGCTGTATGTATGCGGAAGTTTTTCAACCGGTTCATGAACCACTTCTCCGCACTTCGCACACTTTCTTTCAATGTAACCTTCCTCCGTGCAGGTCGGTGCCTTATCGTTACCGGTCTTCTTC
>CAKSSY010000044.1 GCA_934489945.1 uncultured Eubacteriales bacterium | reverse complement strand
CGTGGTGTCAGTTCGCTGCTGACCGTTTGGCGACTTCCCATAGCATTTCGGGGTGTCGAGGACAAATTGAAATGCTTCCTATCATAATGCCAGACACAGGGCGGTCATAAGAACAGAGTTTTGTTTATATGCTCCCGACCTTAAATACTTCCTTGTGTTTGGCTGTTACATAGGCAGGATGCTCCTGCCTAAATCTAAATGGGAGGTCAAACACTATGGATAGAATCATTAAGCGTGGCGACATCTACTACGCAAACTTAAATCCCGTCATCGGCTCGGAGCAAGGCGGAACAAGACCTGTACTTATCATTTCTAATGATACAGGGAATAAGCACAGCCCTACGGTCATTGTAGCGGCGATTACAGGACAGATTGGAACAAAGAAAAAACTACCGACACACACTATCGTACACAATGTCAATGGACTTGATAAAGATTCCATTATCTTGTTGGAGCAAATTCGTACCATTGATAAACAACGCCTGCAAGAGTATTTAGGAACTCTTGATGGGCGTTTTCTTGTTGCTGTTGATAAAGCTCTGGCGATAAGTGTCGCTCTTGAAAGAGGTGGTAAAAGTGCTTGATGTGAAAGTTGATGAATACGAAGCAGCTTTGAAGCTCATAGAGATATTGCTTGAAAAAGGAAAGATAAATCAAGCCACATATACAAATATAATGAAACACCGAAATTCGCACATTTCACAAGCGGCTTGATAAAAGATACAATATGAGCGAGCAAAGCAAAGGAGGTACGCTTTATGAACACAGCAGTTAATACTAATCAGTTCAATTACAGATTTAAGCTAACAGACTATTCGCTTTTTGATAGAAACAGAGCAAGAAGTGTCGCTATTTACGGCAGAGTTTCAACGGAACACGAAGCTCAATTATCCGCTTTGGATAATCAGTTGCAATGGTATGATGACCAAGTACGCTATCACCCGAATTGGGATGTGGTTGCAAAATATATTGATGAGGGTATCACAGGAACACAGGCAAAGAAACGACCAGATTTCTTGAGAATGATTGAAGATGCCAAACAGGGCAAATTTGATTTAATCGTTACCAGAGAGGTTTGTCGTTTTGCCCGAAATGTTGTTGATACGCTTGTCGTCACAAGAGAGCTTAAAAGTATAGGCGTAGAGGTCTTTTTCATTGAGGATAACATTTGGACAATGGACGGTGACGGCGAATTGAGATTGTCGCTTATGGCTACTCTGGCACAGGAAGAAAGCCGCAAGACCTCGGAACGAGTAAAAGCAGGTCAGAAAATCAGCCGTGACAACGGTGTGCTTTATGGCAATGGTAATATCCTCGGCTATGACCGTGTGGGAGATACCTATGTTATAAATGAAGAACAGGCAGAAACGGTCAGAATGATATACGATTTATATTTGCAGGGCTATGGCTCTATGAAGATAGCAGGCATACTGACGGAACGAAAAAGGAAAACTGCTTCTGGGCTTGTAAAGTGGAGTGTATCAAATATTATGAGAGCTATCAGAAATGCCACTTATACAGGTACAAAGTGCTATAACAAATCCAGAAGCAACAATTTTCTGGAGCAGAAGCGAATTAACAATCTGGATATGTCCACTTATGAATATGTTGAGGGCGATTTCCCTGCTATCATTTCTCAAGAGATTTGGGATAAGGCACAGGAAATACGAGAAAGCAGAGTAAAGCCGTCTTTGGTATCAGCAACAAAGACCACTCACAGTAAGCGTGACTCGGCTGATGTATGGGTGAATAAGCTCCGCTGTTCGTGTGGCTCATCATTCCGAAAAAACAAGTGGCACACAAAATTAGATGGAAAAACCTCGTATGGCTATCAATGCTATAATCAGTTGAACAACGGCAACAAGAAAAAGAGAGAAGAACTTGGATTAGATACAGACGGCTATTGCGATACCAGAATGATAACCGACTGGAAGCTCGATTTTATGGCGAAAGCTCTTTTAGAGCATTTATGGACAGAAAGAAGAAAATCAGTTCTTATTGCAATCGACCTCATAAAATATTATTATAAGGAAGAAAGAGAAAATGGTAAACAGTCTGATGCAGTGGTTGTGCAGGCAAGATTGGACAAGGCGAACACAAGGCTCACAAACTTAATTGCTATGAGAGCTGACGGAGAAATCACAAAGGACGAATATCAAGTGATGAGAACGCCGATTGATACGGAAATTCAAGAGCTTCAAAAAGCACTTGAGAATATACCGACTGAGAGCGACAATTCCAAAGGTTTTGACTTGGACGGTATCATTTCCACGCTGAATAGTCTTGTTGATTTCAGCGGAAACACTATCAGCCACGATGTTATAAATCAGTTCGTTTATATGGTTACACCGACTTCTGATACTACTTTTGAATGGTATGTCAATTTGAATGGCAAACCAAATGTGAAAGCTACCTTTACGGCAGAGGGCAGGAAGAAAAACTGCTTGATAAGGTTAGAGGAAATCGAAAGGATTTCCTCGTTACATAGGAAAGAGAATGAGAGCAATGCTCAATTTATAAAAAACCCCTGTTTATTAACCTATCTGCACAGGCCGCGATTAAGGATTCGCAGAACTGATTTTCGTGGGAGTGAAAGTCAATCCTTTTTCACTCCGAAAAATCAAACCGAATGATAAAAGGGGCTGTTAAAAACATCAAGTTTTTTAACAGCCCCCAAAAATGCCGGACGGGATTCCGTTGTTTTGGATGTGATTTTGGTCGTTTTTGCCTCGACTTTGTTTTTTCGACTTTCTTGGTGGCAAAACGGCGGTTTTCAACCGAAAAGACCAAAGTCGTCGGGGAGGGTAAAAAACTCATTTTGAGTTTTTTACCCTCCCCCTTTTATATGTCGGAAAATGCGGGGATTGTGCCGGTGCCTTTATAAATGGTTTGGCGAAAGTATTATGAAATGAATTTTGGAAACAATTGCAATTGTTGTTTTGTGACAAAATTTGAAAAAATGCGTCAATTCTATTGACAAACAACATGGGACGTGCTATAATGCCTGTATTCCGAAAACAAAAAGGAGATAGGGCTATGGCAAGATACGCTATGATGACCGGAATGATGATGTGCATGTGCTCCATGTGCATGTTTTGTTATGCCAATAAATGCCCGTCATGTCTCGTTGCCGGATAATTTACAAGGTGAATTATTGCAAGGTAGGAAACATCGGGTTTCCTACCTTGTTTTTGTCAACGACAGGAGAACAGCCGTATGATCGAAATCCGAAATCTCGAAAAGACTTTCAAGGGGGCTGCGGGCAAAATCGTGGCGTTGAAAAACATCAATCTTACCATTCGCGACGGGGAAATCTTCGGAATCATCGGACTGTCCGGTGCGGGCAAAAGTACGCTTGTGCGCTGTATCAATCTTCTTGAACGTCCTACTGCCGGCAATGTTCTGATAGACGGGCAAGACCTGACCCAGTTACGCCGTTCGGAGCTTCTGCGAATGCGACGTTCCATCGGTATGATTTTTCAAGGCTTTCATTTGTTGGAACAGCGAAACGTACTTCGCAATGTCTGCTTTCCTCTCGAAATTGCGGGATGGAAAAAAGCAGATGCCGTCAAACGTGCAATGGAACTTTTGGAACTGGTTGGGCTTTCTGACCGCACCCGCGCTTTTCCTTCTCAACTTTCTGGGGGACAAAAACAAAGGGTGGCAATTGCACGGGCTTTGGCTACCAATCCCAAGTATCTGTTGTGTGACGAAGCAACCAGTGCGCTGGATCCCAACAACACGATGCAGATTTTGGAACTTTTGAAAAAAATCAATCGGGAATTGGGGGTCACGATTGTCGTTATCACGCACGAAATGAAGGTTATTGACAAAATCTGTGACCGCGTTGCCGTGATTGACAAGAGTGAAATCGCGGAACTGGGAGAGGTGAGCGAGGTGTTTACCAACCCGAAATCGGATATTGCCAAGGAGTTGGTTTTGCCGGGCTCTCTTGCCGTGAAGTCGATTACGGGCGGGAAAAAGCTGCGTATCGTCTTTAACGGCGAGGCATCCACGCTTCCGGTGATTTCCAATCTTGTATTGGAATGTCAGGTGCCCGTGAACATTTTGTTTGCCGACACCAAGGATTTTGACGGCAAGGCTTACGGTCAGATGATTATTCAGCTTCCCGACGACGACAGTCGTGCCGCCCGCGTGACGAGTTATCTGAACAACAAACATATTTCGTATCTTGCGGAGAGCGAATGACGGCAATCGGTGTCTTTCGGAGGAACACGATATCCGATGAAGTGTTTTCGTCGGAGCCGGCTCGCTCGGGAAACCTACTTTGTCAGAAAGGGTAAATAACAAAATGCAAGAAATATTATCACATTTTTCCGAAATGTTCATAAAGTTGTGGAATAACGGCGATATCGGACGCGGTATTTGGGAAACCATTTACCTGACGGTGCTTTCCACATTGATTGCTTACATTATCGGGCTTCCGCTCGGACTTCTTCTCTCGGTTACAAGCGAAGGCGGGATTCATCCGATCGGGTGGCTCAACCGGATTCTCGGTATTGTTGTCAATATCTTCCGCAGTATGCCGTTCATTATTTTGATGGTTGCCATGCTTCCGGTGGCAAAACTGGTTGTCGGTACCGCTCTTGGCAACAAGGCAATGATCGTGATGCTGGTGATTGCCGCCGCGCCCTACATTGCCCGTATGGTGGAGTCGTCGATCAAGGAGGTTGATGCCGGAATCATCGAGGCGGCACAGGCAATGGGAACTCCGAATTTCAAAATCGTCTGCAAGGTTCTGATCCCCGAAGCGAAACCGGCACTTATTGTGGGGGCTGTAATTTCGATTGTTACGGTTTTGGGGTATTCCGCAATGGCAAGCACCATCGGCGGTGGCGGACTCGGTGCAATTGCCATTATTTACGGTCACCAGCGGTCCAATCCGGACATTGTCTGGTTCTGTGTGGTGCTGATCGTGATTATTGTTCAGGTCATTCAGGAAGTTGGTATGTGGATTGCCCGCAAGACCGATAAACGTGTTAGATAAGTCAACTCTATAAAAATATAAAAATAAAGGAGATTATACCATGAAAAAAATTCTTTCTCTTGTACTTGTAGCAGTTCTTTTGCTCGGTGTATTCTGCGCGTGCGGAAACAAGACCGACGACAAAACCATCCGTGTTGGAGCAAGCTCCACCCCCCATGCCGAAATTCTTGAGCAGATTAAAGACGATCTGAAGGCAGAAGGCTATGAGCTGAAGATCGTGGTTTATGATGACTATATTCTGCCGAACAAGGGCGTCAGCGAAGGCGAACTGGATGCTAACTATTTTCAGCATACACCGTATCTGAACTCCTACAATGCCAAGAACGGTACCACGATCGTTTCCGCCGGTCTTGTTCACTATGAGCCGTTTGGGATTTACGGCAACGACGTTAAGGATCTCAAAGAACTGGCAAAAGGAGCTACCATCCTGATTCCTGCCGACGACAGCAACGAGACGCGTGCACTGTTCCTGCTTCAGCAGGAGGGACTGATTAAGCTCCCCGAGAATGCAAGTGCCGAAAAAGGTGTGACAACATTGGATATTGTTGACGATGGTGGTTATACCATCAAAGCAGTCGTAGCCGATACCGTTCCCGCACAGCTCAAGAACAGCGACAAAGGAACCATTGCCGTTATCAACGGAAACTACGCCATCGGCGCGGGACTGAAGATTGCGGACGCTCTGGCTACCGAGGACGCTTCCGGTTCTGCTGCACAGACTTATGCCAACATTGTTGCGGTGGAGAAGGGCAATGAAAATTCTCCCAAGATTCAGGCACTCCTGAAGGCTCTTCAGTCCGAGAAGGTTGCCAAATACATCGCCGATACCTATGCCGGTGCTGTAGTTGCAATTCACTGACGAAAGAACGGGAGAGGTGAGGGAACGGTTAGGAATTTCCTGCTGAAAAGTTTCCGATGACCTCAAAAACTTTGAAAAACAAAAAAACATCCCGCCGTTTTGCATCACGGCGGGATGTTTTTTTCAAAATTTCCGCGGAGGTTGGGGCTGTTAATAACTTGATGTTTTTAACAGCCCATTCAAAATGCCGGTCGGGATTCCGGTATTTGGGTGGGGAGCTTGGTCGTTTTTGTCTCTGTGATTTTGTTTTTTGATTTTCTTGGTGGCAAAACGGCGGTTTTCATACCCGCCATGCCGGGGCGCGTCATTACGGACCCCGGAGAAACACAGCAACAGCGAATGCCGTATTTTCTTCCGTAAAGTGTCAAAGATTTGGTCAGACCGTTCATGGCACCGCTTTTTGCCGTCGCGTATGCGACGGCGTTGAGCGCACCCTCCTCGCCACAAATAGAGCCGATATTGAGAATCACACCGTCTTTTTGTTCTCGCATTTGTTTCATCACGGCGTGGTCGAAACAGAACTGTCCTTTCAGATTCACATTCCGTCCCCAATCGTAAATCTCGATCGGGATGTCCGGAAATTCCGCATTTGTATGATGAATCGGGTTTCTGCTCCGCCGACAAAGTTTTCCAGAACATCCATTCTGCCAAAGGTTTCTACGGCACGTTTGCAAACCGCCGTGACCTGATCGTAGCAACGTACATCACATTCGACTGCAATGGCTTTTCCCGGGTATGCTTTGCGGATTTCTTCCGTGCGTTCTTAAGCCTTTGCCAAATCTACGTCCACCAGAACGACTGTCCCTCCGAGCTCCGCAAATCTTTGACAGAACAGCAATCCCATACCGGATGCCGCGCCGATTGCAATCGCGACCTTATTTGAAAAATCCATATTTCTTTTTCTCCTATGTAATGCAATTACAATAGGAACGCATCGTTTATTGCGCTTTGTGGGGGGCTTGGTTACATTTTTTTACGGCAACCGTCCACGGCATAGTTCTGACCGCAGACATAGGATGCTTCATCCGACGCGAGGAACAGCACAACGGCGGCGCACTCTTCCGGCGTTCCGGCTCTGCCGGTGAAGGAATGTTCGGGCATGGCATTTTTGTCGTTCCGGACATCGATGCTTCCGGGGGAAACGCAGTTTACAGTAATGCCTTCGGGAGCCAGTTCCTTGGCGAGGGCATGCGTGAAGGCAATAATGGCACCCTTGGTGGCGGAATAGTCTGCCATGCTGGCGATGCCGTACATACCGGCAACTGAGCCGATATGGATAATCCTGCCGTAGTGACGCTCTTTCATGCCGGGAATGACGGCACGTGTGGCATAAAAGGTGCCGTAGACATTGATTTCAAATTTTCTCTTCCAAACTTCGACGGGGAGATCGACGAAACGTTTGCAGTTGCTGTAGACGCCGGCATTGTTTACGAGAATGTCGATTTTACCGAGTTTTGCAATGGCATCGGCGACGGAGGCATTGACTGCTGCCTCATCGGTGACGTCAAGTTTGTAGGTTTCGACTCTGACACCGAATGCACGCGCCTTTTCGGCAGTTTCGGCAAGTCCTGCCTCGTCAATGTCAGCAAGGGCAAGGTCGCACTGTCCCTTGGCAAAGCCGAGTGCGATGGCTCTGCCGATGCCGTGTGCGACACCGGTAACAAAGGCACATTTTCCCTGATAATTCATAAAAATTTTCCTCTTTCTGTATGGATTTGATTTTTCAAATGGTTTTTCGGGGGGTCAGTCTTCCGAAACGCGCAAAACCACCTTGCCGGTACTCTTTCCCGCATAAAGGAAGTCATGTGCCTCGGCGGCTTGGGTGATGGGAAGAATTTTATAGATGGTGGGACGGACTTCACCCGTCTCAACTTTCGGCCAGATTGTCTCTACGAGTTTTGACAGAATCTGTGCCTTGACCTCGGGCTTGCGGGAACGGAGTGTGGAGCCGATAATACGGACATTACGGACATAGATATTCCGCAGGTCAACGGCGGTCATATCTCCTGCCAATGTGGCAATCATGATCCAGCGTCCGCCATGCTCCATATATGGCAGGCATTTGCCCATGACGTCGCCGCCGAGACAGTCGATGGCGACTGTGACAGGGTGTCCCTCATCCAGCTGGGTTTTCAGAACCTTGGTGATGTCCTCTTTTTGGGTGTTGACGACAATATCGGCGTGCAAATGGCGGATTTCCTCGATTTTTTCGTCGGCGATGACGGTGGTGATAACGCGGACGCCGAACGCTTTCGCCATCGGAATTACCACACTGGCAAGTCCGCTGGCTCCCGCATTCATGAGGAGTGTGTCGCCGGATCGGATGCCGCCCTCAATAAAGAGGTTGAGAAAGGCGGTGGCGAACGCTTCGGGCATGGCTGCCGCTTCCTCCATGGAGCAGTTTTTCGGCACGGGCATCAGCATATCGTATTTGACATTGGCATATTCCGCATATCCGCCGCCGCCGAGAAGTGCGCATACCTTATCTCCGATCTTCCAATGACTTTTTTGAGGGACGTTTTTCCCGACCTCGACAATCGTTCCTGAGATTTCCAGTCCCATCCAGTCCGGGCAGCCCGGAGGAGGCGGATAACAGCCTTCTCTCTGCATAAGATCGGCGCGGTTGACTGCCGCACAGGCAATTTTTACGAGGACATCATCCTCCCCGACCGTGGGATTCGGCACATCGCCCCATACAAGGCTTTTATCTTTTTGAACCAAAACAGCTTTCATACAGATCCTCTCTTTTTATGTATTTTTTCCTTCCGGCAGCTCCGCAAACCCGCAGGACGACAGAACTTCACGTGCGTTTGCCAACGTCGGTTGTGTCGGGGTGGACAAAGCGTCGTGTTCCACGACACAAAGGAACATCGAACATCCGAGCGGCGGTCCCAGACGGCGATGCAGGGCACAATGAGTTCCGTTGCAGAGGAACAGGAACGGAATTCCGAGCTTCTCGCGCAGAAGCACGGTGGCGCGCAGGGTTTCGGTCAACTCGCCGTCGGAATTTGCCGAGGTCACGATCTTGGCAATATCGGTTCCGCGTTCCTTCTGGGCAAGAGCGATCTCCAGCACATCTTCGGCTTTCCGATATTGAAGAACATGAGAGGACATCAGCACAAGTCCGCCCTTTTCGTGAATTGTCCGGATATATTCCTTCTGGCGGGCAATTGCGGACGGATTGCGGGTCAATTCATCGCCGCAAGGATCAAAGAAATCACCACGGACATCAATCAGCGTTCCGCCTGCTTTCAGTGCCGTGAGAAGTTCTTCGGCGAGCCCGTCATCCCGTTCGGCTTTGCGGTTCGGTCGGTCGAGCTGATAGTCGGTAATATAGAGCGGTTTTCCTTCGGCAGCATCAAAAATTCTGCGGAAGTTTTCCTCGTTCCGATACGGTTTTTCCAGTCTTTCCAGTTGGATGCCGAACGCATCGGTGCCGATGGCAAGCCCCCGTTTTATGAGGTCGATTGTTCTTTCGGGCGTGGTTGCCTGAACCATGGTGGTGAGGGTCGGGCGTCCTTCTTTCAGAAATTTCATAATTGCACCTATCCTTTCTTTGTCGTCCGGATTTTTGAATCCGGCTTCGGCAAATGTCTTTATTTTATTTTACCGCATTGACAGAAAAAGAAAAATACATTATAATATGGAAAACAGGAATTATTCTACTTTTTTCCGAAAGGACACAAGACAGAATGCCGGGCATTGTTTCACTTTCACAACTCTCTTTTTTCAAAGTTACCCGTTATCATTACGGGGATTCCTACATTCATGATTTTCGCCAAACCCCAAGACCGCACTACTGCATGGGGTTGCTTTTGCGCGGACGGGCGGTCTTTTCTTCGGACGGCGAGAAAGTGGAGGTTGGTGTCGGAGAGATTATTTTTGTCCCGGTCGGCTCATGCTATATTTCCGAGTGGCACGGAGATCCCGATGTGCGCTATATCAGTCTGCATTTTTCTTTTTCGGGATGCGGACCGTTTCCACGAGAAAAGAAGATGAAGGTGCAGAGATTGGGATTGTCTTTGTCGGAATTTGCCGATTTCGAGAGGGACTTTTCCGCCATGCACGAGAAACAGAACGGTTCCCCGGATGATCAGATGGCGGGTTTGGGGCTTTTTTTCGGCGTGCTCGGGAGGCTGTTGACGCGGATTCGTTTTTGCGGTGTCCGGAATCTTGACAGGCGAATCGACAAAGCAATTGAATATCTGGATTACAATTACGACCGCGCCGTTACAGTCGGAGAACTGGCGGCAATTGCCGGTCTCAGCGAGTCGTACTTTTACAATCGTTTCCGGTCGGAAACGGGGATGTCACCGATTGAATACAAACTGCGGGTCGCCATTGACCACGCCATTCTTCTGCTGATCGGCGACGAGACGCTGCGCGTGGAGGAAATCAGCGACCGTCTCGGCTTTGAATCTTCTACGTACTTTCGGCGCGTGTTTCGTCGGTTTACCGGGAAATCGCCGATGCAGTATAAACGCGAGAACGTGGAAAATCCGTGACGGTATGGAAAAAGTGTTGACTTTTTTCGTTTTTGTGGTAAAATATCAATATATGCAACGGGAAAGGAGGGGGTCTTTTGTCGGATGTTTTGGAAGGCGGATTGCCTGCCGAAAGACGGAAATTTGCCCGTGCAACGGCGAGGCGTGTTCTTGGTGAGGGCGAAAACCGTTTGATTTTGATTTTGGCAGGGATTCTTTGTGTGACGGTCTCGTTTGTGGCGTGCTATCTTTTCCGTGTACGGTTGTTCCTGGAGATGGAAAACGAATATGCCGTTTTGTTTTCCGGAGGCGCGGTGATGCTTGCGGGATGGATCTTTTTGGCGGCTCCTGTCTGGCTTGGAATGTACCGCATGGCGGTTTGTATGATCTGCGGGGTGCCGGTCGGATTGACCGATCTTTTTTACTACTGCACTTCGGCACGGTTGTACGGAAGGGCTATCGGAAGTACTTTGCGGATTTGTCCGTGCTGGATTCCGATTCTCGGCGGCATTTTTATTTTTCGTTTTGCTTTTGCGATTGTTTGGCTTCCGGTGTTGCTTTTGATGATTGTTACAGTGTTGCTGGGGGCGGCGTTTTCGACGGGCTTTATCGGGTTTCTGACAAGGGTCGTTGCCAAAGAGGAGATGCCGCTTGCCGAAGCCTACAGGGGGTCTCTCGGATATACGGTGGGGGAGCGAATGTGCTTTTTGCGTTTTTCCTTCGGAACGGCAGTGCGATTGTTTCTTTCCTGTCTTCCGGTGGGACTGGTATTCTTTTTGCAAACTCTGCCCGCGTCAATGTTGTCGGGGGCGGTTTATTCGTTGCGGCTCACAGAGAGCCGGGGAGACTTTGAATTTTTTCCGAAAAGGAGTAACCGATATGTCAGATAAACCGAAATATTATATAACGACCGCTATTCCCTATGCCTCGGGAAAGCCGCATTTCGGAAACACCTACGAGGTGATTGCAACCGACGCGATGGCGCGTTACAAACGCGCGATGGGCTATGATGTTTTCTTCTGTACCGGCACCGACGAACACGGACAGAAGGTCGAAACGCTTGCCGCCAAGACCGGTGAAACACCCAAGCAGTTTGTGGACCGCGTTTCGGGTGTGATACGCGGTGTGTGGGACAAAATGAACACTACCTACGATCATTTTATCCGCACGACCGACGATTATCATGTCAAGGCGGTTGAGAAGATTTTCAAGCGTTTTTACGATCAGGGCGACGTTTACAAAGGCTACTATGAGGGGTGGTACTGCACCCCGTGCGAGTCTTTCTTTACCGACACGCAGGTTACGGACGGAAAATGTCCCGACTGCGGCAAACCTGTGGTCAAGGGCAGGGAGGAAGCCTATTTTTTCAAGATGAGCAAGTATGCTGACAGATTGCTTGCCTATATTGAAAGCCATCCCGATTTCATTGAGCCGGAGTCACGCAAGAAGGAAATGGTCAACAATTTTCTGCGCGTCGAGGGCGGGCTTCAGGATCTTTGCGTTTCGCGGACCACGGTCAAGTGGGGAGTCAGAACCTTTGATCCGAAACACGTCATTTATGTCTGGATTGACGCACTTTCCAACTATATTACGGCTCTTGGGTACGATCCCGACAAGAGCTACGCCGAGCAAAGTGAACATTTCCGTCGCTATTGGCCGTGCGATGTTCACGTAATCGGCAAGGACATCCTGCGTTTCCACACCATTTACTGGCCGATTTTCCTGATGGCATTGGATTTGCCGCTTCCGAAAAAAATATTCGGTCATCCGTGGTTCAATTTCGGGGTCGACAAGATGTCCAAATCCAAGGGGAATGTGATTTATGCCGACGAACTTGCCGACCGGTTCGGCGTGGACGGCGTGAGATACTACGCTCTTTCCGAAATGCCGTATGCCAACGACGGTTCGATCACCTACGAGTCGGTCATTACCCGTTTCAACGCCGATCTTGTCAACAATCTCGGCAATTTGGTCAAGCGCACGTTGGATATGCAGAAGAAATATTTTGATAAGAAGATTCAGGCACCGACCGAATCTGCCGATCCCGATGGCGAACTGAAGCAGGCGTGGACGGATGCCGAGAAGGGGCTGATCTCCTGTATGGACGAATTCCGCATTGCCGACGCCTTGGAGAAGATCTTTACCTTGCTCAGCCGTGCCAACAAATATATCGACGAAACCACGCCGTGGACGCTTGCCAAGGATGAGAGCCGCCGTGCACGTCTTGGGACGGTGTTGTATAATCTGTTGGAGACAATACGCCGTGCCGCTGTCATGCTCATGCCCTTTATTCCGGCGACTGCCGAAGAAATCCTGCGTGAGCTGAACGCGACCGATGAATTGAATTTCCTGGCCGCACGGAAAGAGGCGGGGGAAAAGCCGTATCTGTCTTTTGATCGTTTTCTCGGCAACGCATCACTTTCTGTGTCGGGGGATGTCGGTGACTCTACGGTGTTGTTTGCCCGTGTTGATGAAGCCAGGATGCTGTCAGAGTTGGAGGCAGAGCGGCAGGCGGCAATGGAAGCTGCCAAAGCAAAAGAGCCCTCAGAAAAGCCGGAGGGGTGTGCGTTGATCGGGATTGACGACTTTATGAAGGTTGAACTTCGCACCGCACAGATCATCGACTGTGAAAAACTGCCGAAAGCCAAAAAACTATTGAAGTTGCAACTGGATCTCGGATATGAAAAACGTCAGGTGGTGTCCGGCATTGCCAAGTTTTATGAGCCACAGGCTCTGATCGGCAAAAAAGTCATTGTGGTTGCCAATTTGAATCCCGCCACACTTTGCGGAGTGGAATCGAACGGCATGATTCTTGCCTCGGGCGAGGATCAGATCCGCGTAGTATTTCTTGCCGACGACACGCCGCTCGGAGAGCGGGTGCGCTGATGGCGGGAAAACTCTTTGACTCCCACGCCCACTATTACGATGCCCGCTTTCGTGAGGAAACCGCAGGAGCAGATGGTTTGCTGAGTGAGATTTTTTCGGGAGATGTTGACAGAATTGTCAATGTGGGAACCAATCCCGAAAATAATCCCGTCTGTCTTGCCATGGCGCAGAAATATCCCGGAATGTTTGCCGCTGTCGGGATTCATCCGGAGGATTCTGCCGCATATGACGAAAGCGCGGTCGGAAATTTTGAGAATTTTCTGTGCGAACACCGGGATTTCCGCTCGGAAAAAATTGTGGCAATCGGCGAGATCGGGCTGGACTACCACTACGAGCCGTTTGACAAAGAAAAGCAGAAGTTCTTCTTTGAGGAACAACTGACGCTGGCTTTGAAGTACGATCTGCCGGTGATTGTCCATGACCGCGATGCCCACGGGGATTGCTTTGAAACGATACTCAGGTATCCGGGGGTGCGCGGCGTTTTCCACAGCTACAGCGGAAGTGCCGAGATGGCGAAGGAGTTGACGCGACGCGGATGGTATCTTTCGTTTTCCGGTGTTGTTACTTTCAAAAACGCAAATCGTGTGCGTGAAGTTGTGGCATCGGTGCCGCATGACCGGATTTTGGCGGAGACCGACTGTCCCTATCTTGCGCCGCATCCTATGCGCGGAAAGATCAATCATTCGGGGTATTTGCATTACACGGTAGCCGCCATTGCCGAGGCAATCGGCAAAACGCCGGAGGAAACTGCCGTTTTGACGCATGACAATGCCGACAGATTGTTCGGTTTGTCTATATGAACAAAAGGGGCTGTTAAAAAACTCGATGTTTTTTAACAGCCCCTCTGAAATGCCGGACGGAATTCCGGTATTTCGGATGCGATCTTAGTTGTTTTTGCCTCTGTGACTTTGTTTTTTTGATTTTCTTGGCGGCAAAAGGCGGATTTCAGCCGCTAAGACCAAAGTCGTCGGTGGGTTATTTTCAGCGCAAGGCAAGTCTTTTCGCACTCTCTCTTTGCAGAATTTTCTTCTCGCTGAACGGGAGCTTTTGACCGCAGACGAGCTGATAGTTTTCATGTCCCTTTCCCGCAAGCAGGATGATGTCGCCTTCTCCGGCGATCGCCACCGCATAACGGATCGCTTCGGCGCGGTCGGGAATGATGCGGTACGGGCAGGAGGTTTCGGTAAACTGCTCGGCAATTTCATCGAGAATTTTTTTGGGGTCCTCACCGTCGGGGTTGTCCGAGGTAAGAATGACAAAGTCGGCAAGTCGCGCAGCAACCTCCCCTAACTCCGCACGTCGTCCGAACGTGCGTCCTCCGACCGATCCGAACAGGCAGATCAAGTGTTCCGGTTGGTAGAGGCGCAGGGTGCTCAGAGCCGCGGCAAGACTGACTTTATTATGTGCATAGTCGATGAGGAAGGTGGCATAGGGAAGTGCTTTTACAATCTCAAATCGTCCCGCAATGCGGATGTCGGCAAGCTGCCGGACGATTTCGTCGGCATCGATTCCGAAGCGACGGCAGACGGCGATGGCGGCAAGCGCGTTATAAACACTGAAGTTGCCCGGGAACGGAATGGAGGCTGCACGTTTTTTCCCGTCGTCCGACACGAAGGAGAAATTTACGCCGAGACTGTCATTCCGGCGATAGAGCGAAATCTCCGAGGCGCGGAAGTCGGCTTCGCGTTCAATGGCAAACTCCCGGATCCGTGTTCCGGCGGGTATCTGTTCGCGGAATTCCGAAACGTAGCCGTCATCGGCGTTCAGAATGACCTCCTTTGCGCCATAGTCCGAAAACAGTGATTTTTTGCATGCCTTATAATGCTCAAAATCCGGGTGCTCGTGTTTTCCGATATGGTCGACGGAAAGATTGGTAAATACACAGGTGTCAAATCGGATTCCCTTTACACGATGCCGGTAGAGTGCCTGCGAGGAGACTTCCATGACAAGGTATTTTACGCCGCCGAGAACCATATGACGCATATACATTTGCAATGTGTAGCTTTCGGGAGTGGTATTCGGTGTGTCGCAATGAAAGTTGCCGTATTCAATTCCGTTTGAGCCGATATAACCACAGGGAAGACCGGCGGCATTGAGAATATGGCAGATTAGGAGCGCGGTGGTGGTTTTGCCCTTGGTGCCGGTGATTCCGATAACGGTCAGCTCGTCCGACGGGTGCCCGAAGAGATTGGCGGACATTTCGGCAAGTGCCAGACGGCTGTCTGGACAGAGGAAGACCTGCGCATCATCCGGAAGTTCGGGAAGCGGCATCTCGGCAACGAAAAAACGACATCCCTTTTCATATGCCTCGGCGGCATAACGGTGACCGTCCGAAAGGCTGCCGCGCAGGCAGACAAACACCGAATTTCGCTTTGCTTTACATGAGTTATAACAGATATCGCCGATCTCTTTTTCGGGAAAGCCTTCCTCCGGCTCGCAAATGCCGGTGACATTTTCAAAGAGTTTTTTCAGTTTCATAATTTGTTCCTTTCGGCTTCCTTATTTTTAGTGAGATGCGGTCAATACGGTACTGTTCCTCCAGAACATCCCGGTATTTTTCGACAAAATCCATGCTTTGCGGTGTTGTGGGAACGAGCGTCAGAACCTTTCCCTCAAATTTGTCCGCCAGTGCCGACAATTCTTTCAGCAGCATATCGGCACTCGGCGGCATAGGGCGAAGGGTGGCGGAAGTCAGTCTTGCCGAAAAGGGAAGATGTTCGGCATACAGCAC
>CAKSSY010000043.1 GCA_934489945.1 uncultured Eubacteriales bacterium | reverse complement strand
CTACTCTGTTTGCCCAAAAAGGATGGACGGTGCATATCACAAGCCGCGACCGTTTCCGAGCTGAGGCGGCAGCGGAAAAACTGCGTTCCGAAAGCAACAACCCGCGAGTTTTCGGATATGCACTCGAATTACGTAAAACAGAGGACATTTTTGCTTTTTTTAAAAAACTCGGAGAAAAAATCGACCACTTGGATGCTTTTGTACAGTGTGCGGCAGACCTTGGCATTACCGATCATGATGTCTTTACAGTGACACCAGAAGAGATGGACAGTCTTCTTGAGATCAATCTTCGCGGAGGCTTTTTCTCCTGTCGGGAAGCGGCAAAAATGATGCGGGACAGGGGGGGCTCTATCGTAACTTTCAGCTCGATTACCTATCGGTATATTGTACATAATCGCGTCGGTTATATTACGACCAAGGGAGGCATTGTTTCCATGACAAAGGCACTTGCCCTCGATCTTGCTCCTTATGGAATCCGTGTCAACTGTATTCTGCCGGGGCTTGTCGCGACGGATCGGTTTGATCGGATGCCGGATGCCGAAAAGATGCGCCGGAGGTCGGTATACCCGCTTCGGGAAAGTTACCCATCCGATCTTGCCTCGGCGACATACTATCTTGTGTCGGATATGTCGCTCAATGTCACGGGAACGGAACTTGTTGTGGACGGCGGTTCCGGTATTCAGGCAGCAACCGCAACGTCCAATCCGATTCGATAAAAAGGAGAAAAACATGAAAATCACAGATATTCAGACAATTATTATCAATGCTTACCGCACAAACTGGACGTTTGTCAAGGTGGTTTGCGATGATGGCAGTTACGGGTTCGGTGAGGCGTCGCTCGGCACACGGGAAATGGCGGTAAAGGGAGCGGTTGAGGATTTAAAGCGACTTGTAATTGGCAGGAATCCCACTGAAATTGAAAAAATGGTTTTTGAGGTCATGCGCGATTCATATTGGAAAGGCGGGGCGGTATCGCTGTCCGCCCTCTCGGCAATTGAGGCGGCTATGTGGGATATTACCGGAAAATATTTCGGAACACCTGTGTATAATCTTCTCGGTGGTAAAATGCGTGATCGGGTGAGAATGTATGCGAATGCTTGGTTTTCCGGAGCAAAAACGCCGGACGAATTTGCCGAAAAGGCAAAAATCGCCGTTTCAAAAGGAGTGAAAGCCCTCAAGTGGGATCCATTCGGCAAAGCGCATCTTACGCTGACACGACAGGAAATGTTTGCTGCCATAGATTGCGTGGGAGCAGTACGCGAGGCGGTTGGCAGAGACGTGGAGTTGCTTATCGAATGTCACGGACGGTTTGTCCCGGCAACGGCGATAGAAATTTCCAAGGAACTTGCCGAGTTTCGTCCGATGTTCATGGAAGAACCGGTTGAACCGAACAATCTGGATATGCTTGTCAAGGTTCATGAAAAATCGCGGGTGCCGATTGCAGCCGGTGAACGAATTTACCGTATTTACGAGTGGGCAGAGGTGTTTGACCGCGGCGCGGTGGATTATGCTCAACCGGACCTTTGTCATTGCGGCGGAATTTTGGAAACGAAAAAGATCGCCTCTATGGCGCAGGCGCATGGCGTGATGCTTTCGGTTCATAATCCGAGCGGTCCCGTTTCCAATGCTGCCATTTTGAATCTGGCGGCGTCGACGCCGAATTTCCTGATTCATGAGATTATGATAAACGATGTTCCGTATCGTTCCGACCTTTCGGACGAGGAGGTGGTATATGAGGATGGAAACATTCTTATCGGCGACAGACCGGGACTTGGTGTCACGATCAATGAGGCGGAGGCGGCGAAATATCCGTATCAACCGATCAATCTGCGGCATTATACCGGAAAGCTGACCGAAATCCGTCCTGCCGGAGAGGCAAAATATTATTTCAAAGGGTTGGTGTAATATGAAAAATTATACAGATCATCTCGGGATATTCGGGCTTCTTCCAATCTGTGTGATTCCGACGGTGAAAGATGCCGCGCCGCTTATGCAGGCAATCCGCAACGGCGGTCTGGATATGGCGGAGATTGTTTTGCGATCTCCGGATGCTGTGGAACAGATCCGTGAAGCTGTGAAAGCCGAACCGGACATGATTATCGGAGCGGGAACCGTTTTAACCGTGGAGCAAATGAACGAGGCACTGGATGCCGGTGCAAAATATATCGTAACCCCCTCTTTTAATCGAAAAGTTCTTGCAGAGTGTCTCAGACGGGATATTCTTTGCGTTCCGGGATGCCAAACTGCGGCAGAAATTGAAGAGGCAATGTTTTTGGGATTGAAAGCCGTTAAAATCTTTCCCGCGGAGACAATGGGAGGCGTGGACTATGTGAATACAATGGCTTCGATCTATCCGAAAATGCGGTTTCTTGTTACGGGCGGAATTACAACAGAAAATTTTGACGGTTATCTGAAACTGCCGAATGTTTTGGCGGCAGGAGGGAGTTATCTTGTTCCTCCGGTTAAAATAAAGACAGGAGATTTTGAGGGGATTTCCGCACTTATCCGCTCGTGCATGGCAAAAACGCTTGGATTCACATGGAACGGAAAAGCATTGGAGCTTCAGACTCCGAATCCCGCAAGAGCCCGGTCCTATCTTCAATATCTTGGTTTTAATCCCGATGCTACTTTTGACGCGGTGATACACGCATAAAAAATGCCGGATGTGTCTCAAAAGAGACATATCTGGCATTTTTATCTGTTACAAGTGATTTTATCTTTTGCGTCGATGGAGCCGATAGCAAAGTCCGCCCGCAAATACGGCAATTGGAATGACAAAAATCAGAAGAATTGCCCAAGCTCCCGCAGAGGAAGAGGGAACGATGAGACGCTGCGTAATCATCGGAAGCGGAGCAATTTGAAGGGAACTGTTTTCTTTGCACACCCATCTGATTGCGGAGAGGAGATAAGCAAAATTTCCGCCTGCCGAATAGGAGTTTACGTTTTCGTCCGTGAAGCCGGCAGAAGAAACCCATACGAGTTGAGTTCCGGATGAGGATTCGGCAACTGCGCCGATGTTATGTGATGCGGTGGTTTGTCCCTCCGGAAGATTGGCATTTTCGGCATCAAGCGGGATAATATAAGAGGATTCGGTTGTCACGAAAATCCCTTTGGCATTTACTCCGTCGGGCAAGGTTTCCGCAATTTTGATTCCGTGTGACGCGGGTAACAGAGTATATTTTGATGACATATATTGCGATGTTACCGAGTGGGATACAACAGAAGGGAATAGGAAATTGGGACGTTGATAGTAATGGGCAGAATCTCCTTCAAGAACAATTCCGTCTTCTGCGGAAAGTCCATATACCGACATGACCGAAAGAAGATTTGGCATTTCAGAAACGCCGGGTGCAGTGACAAGAAGTAACTTTCCGCCTTTTTCCAGATACGCACGGATTGCTTCGGTTTCGACAGAAGTCAGATCGGTCTGCGGATAATTGATTATCAGCAGATTGCAGTCCTCGGGAACCGAGCCGGTCTTAAGAAGCGTCAGTGTGTCGGTTTCAAGGTTGTTTGCCGTGAATTCCGCGGCAAGTGTCTTGCCGATAGCGGCTTCTTTATGGGCATCCAACAGGTAGATCTTGGGAAGTATATCGGTTGTTACGTAGTCCACAGCGGTCAGTATTTGATTTTCTCCGTCGAAATATTCGATCGGAGTAACATTTTGCCCGTACATCGCCATCATATATTGATATTGCTGTGCCTCGCTCGCAGTGAGTTTGCCGATACCGTCAATATAGAAGTAAAACAAATCCGTCAGCGAAAGGATTCTGAACCGCTTGTCACTTTTTACAACAATGTCAAGATTGGAAGTTTCCTCCTGAATTCCGAGACGGGTGGCAAAGGTGGAATCTAAGGCAGTGTCGATCACCTCAAAATGAATGTTGGCGTTGTAATCGGGATATTTGTCAAGGAACGTTTTAACATGGAGCGATTCATCGGAAAGAGCTCCTTCTCCACCGGAGGAAAGAAGATAGATATCGACTTTATCGGTCAGTTTGGAAAGTGCGCGTTTGGTAGAGTCGGATACCGAGTACATTTTTGTGGCACTGATGTCAAGTTCGGTTACGCTCTTCGGGAGCAACCCTGCAAGAAGATTGACAAGGATGAGCCCCGCCAATAACAGAATGGTGACGAGAAAGACGCGCAGACCGTTCTGCGTGGTTTTGGTTTTGAATTCTTTTAAAATATCGTTCTTCATGTTGCCCTCCCTTAATTCCAACGCTTTTTCTCAAGGGATTTTACCGTGAGAAATACGAAGAATGAGCTGAAGGAAAGATAGAAGAGAACATCCTTCAGATTAAAGATTCCGTATGTGAAATCATAGAAACGTTCAAAGAGAGCGAGGGAAGAGAGTATTGACGGAAATGCTCCCGCAAACAGATTCTTGTTCAACACATACAACAGAACGGTCAAAGCAACAAGAACGCTTCCGACAATCAGCGAGACCGTAGTGTTTTTGGTCAGACAGTACAGGCTCAGAGCCACAACAATACTGACCGCGAGGAAGCAGATGAATGAGACGATGGCACTTCCGGGAATCATAGTTGAAAGGGCATTCATGAAATAGAGTAGCAACGAAACGGCAAAACCGGACACAGCGGCGATTACCTGACTTTCGGTCAGGGAGGACAGAAACATACAAACCGAAATCAATGCCGCCCCGAGCAGCAGGAAGCCGAAAAGAGAGGCATAGGCATTGAGATAGGAGACCGTACCGAATGCGCTGAGAATGACGGGGTAAAACGCCATCAGGATAATCGGAATCAGAAAAACGGCAAGCATGGCAAAATATTTTCCCAAAACCACGGATGAGAGCTTCAGCGGGAGGGAATAAAGGAGGGTGTCGGTACGAGAGTGTTTTTCTTCGGCAATCGATCTCATCGTCAGAAGAGGAACAATCAGCAAAAAGACGATGATGACATTTTCGATAGCGTATTCAAAAGCTGCGTATTGATTCAGAAGATTGACCGATGTGACAAAGATGCCTGTGAAAAGCAGAAGCACCCCGATAAAAAGACATCCGGACAGATTGGTAAAATAGGATTTGAATTCTCTTTTGAAAATTGCGTTCATTTGTTTGCACCATCCTCTCCGTGTTTTTCGAAATCTTTTGCACGTTTGTCCGGAAAGTCCGTAGCGGCAAACTGTGGAGTATAATTATCACTCTCTTCCGATTCGTTCTCTTCTTCGTCGGGAAATTCAGCGGAAGTCAGACGCAGGAAAATGTCCTCCAGTGTTGCACGGTTCCATGTCATATCGACAATCGGCATTTTATGCTCGGCAAGCGCATAGAATATCGCGTCGCGCGGATCGTTTTCACGGTCGATATCAAGGAAAAAGCGGCATTGTCTGTCGGATTCCGCTTTGAGCCTGTCGACGGAACGGATGCCGTTGATTTTCGAGAGAACCGTGAAAACTTCGTCGGAGTTTCCCTTGACGGTAAGCATCAAATGCTGATCGGCAGAGGCTTGGTCTTCGAGATTTTGTATGGTATCGTTGGCTACGAGTCTGCCGTGTGAGAGAATCATAACATGGTTGCATATCTCGCTGATTTCTGCCAGAATATGACTGGATACAATAACGGTTTTGAACTTTCCGAGAGAACGGATCAGTTCCCGGATTTGCGTAATCTGTCTTGGGTCAAGACCGACGGTCGGCTCGTCGAGGATAATTACGTCCGGGTTTCCGAGGAGAGCCTGCGCGATACCGACACGTTGTCGATACCCCTTGGACAGATTGCGAATCAATCTGTCTGCCATGTCGGAAATTTGAGTCAGTTCCATGACTTCTTTCACCTGACGAATACTTTCCTCGGCACCGACCCCTTTGGCTTCGGCAACAAAAGAAAGATATTCGGCAGGTGTCATTTCCGGGTAGAGCGGGGGAATTTCGGGGAGATAGCCGATCTTTCGTTTGGCTTGAATCGGATTTTCAAAAATATCTTCCCCGTCGATGATAACATTTCCGCTTGTGGCGGAGAGACAACCGGTAATCATATTCATGGTGGTGGATTTTCCGGCACCGTTCGGTCCGAGAAAGCCGTAGATGTTCCCCTGTTCAATGTTGAAACTGATATTACTTACCGCAGGGAAATGTCCGTATTTTTTGGTCAAGTTCCTGACTTCAATCAAAGATTTTTCCTCCGTGCCAAATAAAATTAACATATAACATTATATGTGTGAATTGTGTTCTGCAGATGTCTTTATTTTGACGTTTTTATGATGACAGGAATTTTTTCCGGCAACGAAAAGGAACCTATATTTTGTCGAAGAAAATATTCGTGGAAATTGACAAAATGGTAAAAAGATACTTGAAAAAACATGATTGAACGTGTATAATATTTTATGTAAAAAAGAAAACCGAAAGGCAGGATGTGTTGTGGCGGAAAAAACGAACTCGCTGGCTCCGTTCTTGTTCCATCAGGGTACAAACTATCAGGCTTATGAATACATGGGAGCGCATTTGACGGGAGATGAAATTGTCTTTCGCGTGTGGGCACCTCATGCAAAAACGGTTTTTCTGATCGGAGATTTCAATGCGTGGCGTGAAGAGACTCCCATGAAACGTGTGAGCGACGGGGGAATTTTTGAGGTTTCTGTTGCTCGTGAACGTTTTGCGGCGGGAAAGCTTTATAAATATCGGATTATGACCGATCACGGCTTTTTTGATAAGGCGGACCCCTATGGCTTTTCGATGGAACCCCCCCCACAAACCGCTTCCGCAATTTGTGATCTTTCCTGTTATCAATGGCGCGATGGAGGATGGATGAAGAATCGAGCCGAGACGATGGGCAAAGCATACTACGAACAGCCGCTTAACATTTATGAAGTGCACCTTGGCTCATGGAAAAGGCATGATGACAGCTCTTATCTGTCATACCGCGAGCTTGCCGACGATCTGATTCCGTATGTAAAGCAGATGGGGTATACGCATATTGAACTGATGCCGGTGATGGAGCATCCGTTTGACGGTTCGTGGGGATATCAGATCTGCGGATATTATGCTCCGACGGCACGATTCGGAACGCCGATCGACTTTATGGCATTTGTGGATTCTTTTCATGAGGCGGGAATCGGTGTGATACTGGATTGGGTTCCGGCGCATTTTCCGAAAGACGCACACGGTCTTTATGAATTTGACGGTGAGCCTCTTTATGAGTTTCAGGGCGAGGACAGAATGGAGCATCGAGAGTGGGGAACCAGATGTTTTGATGTCGGCAGAAATGAAGTGGAGTGTTTCCTTGTCTCCAATGCTTCTTTTTGGGCGGAGGTTTATCATATAGACGGATTGCGTGTGGACGCGGTGGCATCCATGCTGTATTTGGATTATGATCGTAAACCGGGAGAATGGAATCCGAATATTTATGGGGAAAACAAAAGTCTTGAGGCAATTGCATTTTTCAGAAAGCTCAATTCCCATATGAGAAATCGCTTTCCGGATGTGCTGATGATTGCTGAGGAGTCGACGGCGTGGGAAAATGTAACACGTTTTGAGAAAGGCGGGCTTGGATTTTCTCTTAAGTGGAACATGGGGTGGATGAACGATATTTTGTCCTATCTTGCTACCGACCCACTTTTTCGGAAATATCACCATGAGAAAACAACCTTTTCGCTCACCTATTGCTTCGGTGAATCCTATGTTCTCCCGATTTCACATGATGAAACGGTGCATGGCAAGAAATCATTGCTTGACAGGATGCCCGGAGATTATCATCAAAAATTTGCCGGAACAAGGGCTTTTCTTGCGTATATGATGACGCACCCAGGGAAAAAACTGATTTTTATGGGGTGCGAAATCGGGCAGTTCCGCGAGTGGGATTTTGAGGGGCAGATCGAATGGTTTCTTCTCCGGTATGATGCACATGCGAGTTTACAACTCTATTTTGCCGAGTTAAACCATTTTTATCTGGCACATCCGGCATTGTATGAAGTTGACGGGTCATGGGACGGTTTTCGCTGGATTGATCCGGATGATCGCGACCGCAGCATTCTTTCCTATCGACGGATTGACAAACGAGGAGAGGAGTTGATTGTATTGGTCAACTTTACCCCTGTCACAAGACTCGGATATCAGCTTGCGATGCCTTTTGCCGGAGAGTACGAGGAACTTTTGAACTCGGATGACACACGCTACGGAGGAAGCGGAATTCTCAATTCCGGAAAGTTGATTACGGAAGAGGATGGTGTGCTTTCTGTTACAGTGCCGCCACTTGGAGCTTGTATTTTCCGATGTGTGAAGAAAATGCCGAAAAAAATTCGGAAAGTCAAAGATACGGAGGTTCAAAGAAAAAACGTTTCTGACGAGAAATCATATTCCTGAAATCATATTTTAAAATTTTGGAGGTGCCTATGTTTAAGAAAAAAGACTGTGTCGTCATGCTTCTCGCGGGGGGACAAGGAAGTCGGCTTTATGCATTGACGTATAAGGTGGCAAAACCTGCGGTGCCATTCGGCGGAAAATATCGGATTATTGATTTTCCGTTGTCCAACTGTATCAATTCGGGATTGGATACCGTTGGCGTTTTGACTCAGTATCAGCCTTTGGTGCTGAACGAGTACATCGGAAACGGTTTCCCGTGGGATCTTGACCGTGCATATGGCGGTGTATCAATTCTGCCGCCTTATCAGGGCAAGAATTCGTCCGACTGGTATAAGGGAACCGCCAATGCCATTTATCAGAATATTGAATTTATCAATCGTTATGATCCCGATTATGTTTTGATTCTTTCCGGCGACCATATTTACAAGATGGATTACTCAAAGATGATTGCGTACCATAAGCAGATGGGAGCCGATTGTACCATTGCCGTAATCGATGTTCCTCTGAAAGAGGCAAGTCGTTTCGGTATTATGAGCACAAATCTTGACAATTCGATTTATAAATTTACCGAAAAGCCGAAAAATCCCGACAGTACCAAGGCATCTATGGGAATTTATGTGTTCAGTAAGGAAAAACTGCTTAAATATTTGATTGCCGATGCCGCCGATCCGCAGTCCTCCAATGATTTCGGGAAAAATATTATTCCCGATATGCTTGCTGCGGGCGAAAAACTGTTTGCGTATTCTTTTGACGGATATTGGAAGGATGTGGGGACCATTTCGTCACTGTGGGAAGCCAATATGGATATGTTGGGGGAAAACCCGCCGCTGAATCTGAACGATGAAAACTGGCGTATTTATTCCCGTCACGAAAATGAACCCCCCCAGCATATCGGTCCCGATGCCGTAATTCGGAACTCTTCGATTACCGAGGGCTGTGAGATTTGCGGAACGGTGATAAACTCCGTTATCGGAAACTGTGTGAAGGTTATGCCGGGAGCGGTGGTTAAGGATTCCGTTATTATGAGCAATGTGGTGATAGAAGGCGGAGCCAAGGTCGAATACTCCATTCTGGACAGTGACGTGCGCGTCGGGAAAAACGCTGTGATCGGAAAACCGAAGGATGTCGCAACGGGGATTACGGTGATAGGCATGGGGGTACAGGTGCCGGATGGATATGAAATCGGCGATAATGAAATGATTACGGAAATCGGAAAGGAGATAAAAAAATGAGTGCGGCAGGATTGATTTTTTCCAATATTCACGATCAGGCAATCCGGGAACTGACACAAAACCGGACGATGGCAAGCGTTCCTTTCGGATGCCGTTATCGGCTTATCGATTTTGCGCTTTCCAATATGGTCAACTCCGATATAACCAAGGTCGGTCTTATTACCCACAATAACTATCAATCGCTTTTCGATCATATCGGAAATGGTAAGGACTGGGATCTTGCACGTCGTTCGGGCGGAATCAAGATTCTTCCGCCGTTTATCTCTTCGTTTTCAAGTCCAATCCCCGATAAGCTATATACCACTCGCCTTGAGGCACTGATGGGAGTTATGAGTTTTTTGCGGAATTGCAATGAGGATGACATTGTTCTTTCCGACTGTGATGCCATTTGCAATCTGGATCTCTCGGCGGTGCTGGCACAGCATAAGGAAAAGAATGCCGATATTACGATCGTAACGGCAGATTTCGTATTCGGGAAATATGAATTCAATTCGCACGTTCTTCGTGTTCTTGTCGACAGGGATGGCAGAGTGACGGGAATGGAAAAAATTCAGCCGACTACCGGGACGGAACGGATCAGTACCAATATTATGGTTGTCCGTCGGAATTATCTGATTAATCTTGTCAACAATGCTGCTTCGCGCGGGCACAAGGATTTTTATCTGGATGAGGTTTTGCCGAGGCTCAGTTCAGACAGAATATTTACCTATCATCATACAAAATATTATTCTGTCATAGGTTCTCTAGAAGGGTATTATGCCTGCAATATGGATTTGTTGGATCAGGAAAAAAATAAGGAGTTGTTTGATGTTCCCGGTTTTCCGATTTATACGAAAGTCCGGAACTCCGCTCCTACCAAGTATACCGAAAACGCCGTTGTGAAGAACTCTTATATTGCGGACGGCTGTGTTATCGAGGGTGTTGTTGAAAACTCCATTATTTTCCGCGGTGTAAAAGTCGGACGCGGTGCCGTGATTCGCAATTCGATTTTGCTTCAGGATACTTATGTCGGAAACAATGTTACACTGAATTGCGTAATTTCGGATAAAAACACCGTAGTTAATGAAGGTCGCGTTCTTTCGGGACACCAAACTCTGCCGTTCTTTATTGCTAAGGGAACGAGAGTATAAAACCGTGAAATATGTTCCGGAAGAAAAACAGATTGTAAAAAAATCAAGCCAAAGCCGCCGAAGAAGTCTGCGGTTCGGCAGAAAGGACATTTCAATATGAGAAAAATACTGTTTGTCGGTGCCGAAGCGATGCCGTTTGCCGCTACCGGAGGTCTCGGTGATGTGATGGGATCGCTTCCCGCAGCAATCCGTAAAGCGGATCCCGAAACGGATGTGCGTGTGGTGATGCCGTTGTACAGTGCCATTCGTGACGAATGGCGGGCACAGATGAAGACGGAGGCAATTTTCGATGTGAATCTTGCTTGGCGGCGTATTTATTGCGGTGTCAAGAGCCTCGTGCGTGACGGTGTGACGTATTATTTTATTGATAATGAATATTATTTCCGTCGTGAGAATCTTTACGGCAATTACGATGACGGGGAGCGATATGCTTATTTTTGTATGGCGGTTCTCGAAATGATTGAACATATCGGTTTCTACCCCGATGTTTTGCACGCGCATGATTGGCAGGCGGCACTCAGCGTCATTTATCTCAATGCGTTATTTCGTTGGCGACGCGGTTACGGGAGTATCAGAACCGTCTTTACAATTCACAATATAGAGTATCAGGGACAGTACGATTTTGCGATTCTCGGAGATATTTTTGCACTCGGAAACGAATTCCATAATCTTGTGGATTGTGACGGTTGCATCAATCTGATGAAAGGGGCAATTGCGTGCGCGGATATTGTGTCAACCGTCAGTCCGCGTTATGCTGAGGAAATCCGCTCTCCCGAGTACGCCCACCGTTTGGATGGCATTATTAACAGCAACGCATATAAGTTGCGCGGAATCCTTAACGGGATTGATTACACGTATTATGATCCTGAAAATGATCCTGCGATACCCGTTCATTTTTCCGCTGATGAGGTGGAGAAAAAAATCGGAAATAAACTCTCTATGCAAAAAGAACTCGGACTTCCCGAGAACCCGGATATTCCGATGCTTGCCATTGTGTCCCGTCTGGCGGCGCATAAGGGACTTGATCTCGTTTCGGAGATGGCGGACGGATTGCTGGCAAACAATCAGGTTCAGTTTGTCGTGCTTGGCAAAGGGGAACTGGGATTTGAAGATTTCTTCCGCGGATTGGAACACAGATTTCCGGACAAAATGCGTGCGATGATCTGCTATGACAGAGAACTGTCCAAGAAGATTTATGCCGCGGCGGATATCTTTATTATGCCGTCGAGAAGTGAGCCGTGCGGACTTTCCCAAATGATTGCTTCCCGTTATGGTGCGATTCCCGTTGTTCGGGAAACCGGAGGACTGTATGATTCCATTAAGGGTTATTGGGAATGTGACGGAGAGCTTCGCGGTAACGGCTTTACGTTTGCCAACTATTCTTCATCCGAGCTTTATGACAGAGTGAATGCTGCCGTATCGCTCTGGAATCAACCGGATAAGCGGAAAAGGTTTGTCCGTAAGATTATGCTGACCGACTTTTCTTGGGCGGCTTCGGCAAAACAATATCTGGAAATGTATCAAAGCATTTGACAGATTCCGAAATTTCATTGTGTAATATTATCCCGTAAAACAGAAAGGATTCCTCCAAAATGGAAAAAACAATCACAGAAAAACAAGTGAAGGAAAATATTGAATCCAAACTTTCCCGTCAGTTCGGCTGTACTGCTGCCGAAGCATCGCGTGACCAAATGTACAAGGCGGCGGCGATGACCGTTAAGGATATTCTTACGGCAAAACGCGTCGACTTTAAACAGAAAGTCAATGAAACCGGCTCCAAGCGTGTATATTATATGTGCATGGAATTTTTGCTCGGTCGTTCGCTCAAGACCAATCTCTGCAATCTCGGTGTTGTGGAGGAATATCGGGCGGCGTTGGCATCTCTCGGTTTTGATCTTGACGATTTGTATGAATGTGAACCGGATGCCGGGCTCGGAAATGGCGGTCTTGGTCGTCTTGCCGCTTGTTTCATGGATTCCTTGTCTTCGCTTAACTATCCTGCAACCGGATTTTCCATTTGCTATGAATACGGGCTTTTCAAGCAGATGATTGTAGATGGTATGCAGATTGAGGTGCCGGATGTCTGGTTGCCGGGCGGGGAAGTATGGTTGATTCCGCGCACAGACCGGATATTCAAAGTCAGAATGGGTGGACATATCAAGGAGGAATGGAAAAACGGACATTTGGAGATTCAATACGAAAATTGCGATGAAATTGAAGCGGTCCCTTATGATATGATGATTTCCGGGGCGGATTGCGATGCGGTCAGCCGTTTGCGTTTGTGGAAGGCACGGGATATTCAGAATTTCAATATGGGACTTTTCACCCAAGGACAGTATACAAGAGCACTTGAAGAAAGTACAAATGCCGAAATTATATCCAAGGTTTTGTATCCTTCCGATAATCATACGGAGGGAAAACTGTTGCGTTTGTCGCAACAATACTTCTTGGTTTCGGCATCGGTGCAAAGTATTCTCCGGGACCATATGGCGGTTTACGGTACGCTTGATAATCTGCCGGATAAGGTGGCGATTCATATCAATGATACACATCCTGCCCTTTGTATTCCCGAATTGATGAGAATTCTGATTGATGACTATTTCTTCTCATGGGATCAGGCATGGGATATTGTTGTGCGAACGGTTTCTTATACCAATCATACGGTTATGCCAGAAGCTCTTGAAACATGGAATGAGGATTTGTTTAAACTCAAACTGCCGCGGATTTATGCAATTATCAATGAAATCAACGAACGGTTCTGCCGTGACGCATGGACCAATTTTCCCGGCAATTGGAATCGCATTTCCAAGATGAGTATTATCGGATACGGTCAGGTTCGTATGGCAAATTTGTCGGTAATCGGTTCGCATTCGGTTAACGGTGTGTCCAAATTGCATTCCGAAATTCTGAAGAATTCCACTTTCAAGGATTTCTATAAAATGTACCCCGAACGATTTACCAATGTGACGAACGGTGTCGCACATCGTCGCTGGCTTTGCTATTCCAACCCGAAACTTGCCGAGTTGCTTGACGGTTGTATCGGCACGGGCTACCGACATGAGCCCGAACAGCTTGCTGAATTTGCAAAATTTGCCGATGATGCCGAAGTACTGAATGCCATTCGGGATATCAAGCATCAGAATAAAATCCGTTTTGCCAACCATCTGATGAAAAAGACGGGCAAAAGTATCGATACCCATTCGGTTTTTGATGTTCAGATCAAACGTTTGCATGAATATAAAAGGCAGCTTTTGAACGCACTCAATATTATCGGGTTGTATCTTGAACTCAAGGAAAATCCGAATATTGAAATGCAACCGCAAACCTTCATTTTCGGTGCCAAAGCCGCTCCGGGTTATCAGATGGCAAAACAGATTATCAAACTTCTTTGCTATATCAGCCGGGATATTGACCAAAATCCGCAGATTCGTGAAAAACTGCAGGTTGTATTTTTGGAGGACTACAATGTCAGTCTTGCCGAGGCTTTGATTCCCGCCGCAGAAATCAGCGAACAGATTTCGCTTGCCGGCAAGGAAGCAAGCGGAACAGGGTGTATGAAGTTGATGTTGAACGGAGCTCTGACCATCGGAACCCTTGACGGTGCCAATGTGGAAATGCTTGCGGCTGCGGGAAAAGACAATATGTTCATTTTCGGACTGAACAGTAACGAGGTGGATGAACTTTGGGTTCGAGGTTATAATGCCGCCGCATATTACGCGAACAACGAACGTCTTAAAAAGATTGTCAATTATCTCAATATTGGATTTGCGGGTGAGTCCTTTGCGGATATTGCGACTTATCTGCTTTCAGGACACGGCATTGCTGACCCGTATATGTGTCTTGCGGATTTTGAATCTTATCGCCTGACGCATGAAAAGATGATGGAGGCATATGCCGATAAAACAAGATGGAATCGGATGTCGCTTATGAATATTGCCTCGGCTGGTTACTTTGCTGCCGATCGCAGTATTGAGGAATATGCCACGCACATTTGGAATCTGAAAAAGGTGTCGCTGGCAAGTGACAAAAAAGAGAAGGAAAACTGACAAAGGATGACGCAGTATGCTCCTGAAGTTTTATGAGAAGATTGGGGACGGATGTCTGCCATGGATTCGTAAATATGCAGACGGAAAGGATGTGTCGGAGCGCGGCGCATTTCCACTTGACACATCTTTGCGGATTTCGGCATTCGTTCCCCGGTGTCTCGGTGCGTCGGCTGTTGTTCTGCGGTTTATGCCGGATGGCAAAGAGGCAACCGATCTGCCGCTTTCCTTTGTCGGTACAAACAGAGATGTCGACGAATATGCTGTCACACTCTCGTTTTCTGAGAAATTGGTAGGAGGGGAGGATGGACTCTTCTTCTATGAATTTCTCTTTCTGCGTGGGTGTGAGACACTTTTTACTGATTCAATCAATAATGTCGATTTTACACTGTCGGATACGCCGGCTGAAAAATTTCGGTTGCTGATTTATCAGAAGAATTTCGCAGTGCCGGAATGGTTTGCTGGTGGAACGATGTATCATGTGTTTGTGGATCGTTTTTGCCGCGGCGCGGGGGAGATTGTCACACGCGCCGATGCTGTCATGGAATCCGATTGGGAACATGGCGTGCCACCTTATCCGGAAAAGCCAGGCGATCCGTTGGAGAATAATGTGTTTTTCGGTGGCAATCTTGCAGGCGTTGCCGAAAAACTGGATTATCTTGTTTCGCTTGGTGTTACGGTAATCTATCTCAGTCCGATTTTCAAAGCATATTCCAATCATAAATACGATACCGGCGACTATGAGACAGTCGATCCGATGTTCGGCGGAGATGAGGCGTTGGACGATTTGATATCCAAGGCGCATGAATATGGTATCCGTGTGATTCTTGACGGTGTGTTCAATCACACGGGTGATGACAGTCGATATTTCAATCGTTACGGGAAGTACGACAGTGTCGGAGCGTATCAGTCACCTGCCTCACCGTATGCCGATTGGTATTGTTTTACACACTTTCCCGACAAATATGAATGTTGGTGGGGAATTCCGATCCTGCCGAAATTAAACCTGAATTGCCAAACCTGCTGTGACTATTTTGTGGGAGAGAACGGCATCACGGGAAAATATCTTGACCGAGGAATCGGAGGATGGCGTCTTGATGTTGCGGACGAACTTTCGGATGATTTTTTGGATGCGTTGCGAAAAAATGCCAAACAACATTCGCGGAATGAGGGAATTATTATCGGGGAAGTATGGGAAAATGCTGCCGATAAGATTGCTTACGGAAAACGTCGTCGCTATTTTCAAGGCGCACAACTTGACAGTGTGATGAATTATCCCGTGCGGAACGCAATTCTTGCTTTTGTACTGAGAGGCGATGCGGATCGATTTTATAATACGTTGACGGAGTTGTATTCATCCTATCCGCCGCAGGTATGTGACAGTCTTATGAACCTGCTGGGA
>CAKSSY010000042.1 GCA_934489945.1 uncultured Eubacteriales bacterium | reverse complement strand
GGGAATTCCTTACGGCGGAAGTCTTGCAAGAACAGAAGCGACCGGTTTCGGTCTTTGCTATTTTACAAAGGAAATGATCGAAGACAAGGGTAAGAGCTTCAACGGTGCAACGGTTGTAATTTCCGGCTCGGGTAATGTGGCAACCTATGCTTGCCAGAAAGCACAGTCTTTTGGTGCTAAGGTTGTTGCACTGTCTGATTCTAACGGATATATTTATGATAAGAACGGAATTGATTTGGATACCGTTAAGGAAATCAAGCAGGTCAGACGCGGTAGAATCAAAGAGTATCTGGACGTTCATAAGGATGCTGAGTATCACGAGGGGTGTGCCGGCATTTGGAGCATTCCGTGCGACATTGCACTTCCTTGCGCTACGCAGAACGAGTTGGACGAAGCATCGGCAAAGAAGCTCGTGGCAAACGGCGTATTTGCGGTTGCCGAGGGTGCCAATATGCCTTCCACTCCCGAGGCAATTGCTGTGTTCCAAAACGCAGGTGTTCTGTTTGGACCCGCTAAGGCAGCAAACGCCGGCGGTGTTGCAACATCCGCTCTTGAAATGAGTCAGAATTCTATGAGATATTCCTGGACATTTGAGGAAGTGGATCAGAAGCTCCATGATATTATGGTGAATATTTATCACAATGCCGCTAAGGCTGCCGAGGAATATGGCATGAAGGACAACTTGGTTGCCGGTGCCAATATCGCCGGCTTCCTTAAGGTGGCAAACGCAATGCTGGCTCACGGTGTTGTCTGATTCGGAAAGGAAGAACGTAGAATGAAAATGACATTTCGCCATTATGGCGATAACGATCCGGTTACGTTGGAAATGATCTCCCAGATTCCCACGGTTCGTTCAATCGTCTCGGCTGTATATGATGTCCCCGTCGGACAGGTCTGGAGCCGTGAGAGTATTCAGGCAATCAAGGACAAAGCGGCGGCACATCATCTTGGTTTTGAAGTTGTGGAAAGCGTTCCGGTTTCTGAAGACATCAAGCTCGGAAATGAGAATGCACAAAAACATATTGAGGCTTATTGTGAGAATATCAGACGACTCGGAGAAGCCGGCGTGAAGTGCATTTGTTATAACTTTATGCCTGTGTTCGACTGGTTCCGTAGCACGCTGGAACGCAAAGAGGTCGATGGTTCCAACAGCCTTGCCTATGACGAAAAGGAAGTGGCGGCATTGGATCCGCTTTCCGGTAATTTCTCACTTCCCGGCTGGGATGAGAGTTACTCCAAAGATGATCTTCGTTTGCTTCTTGCCCGGTATGAGGAAATGGGCGAGGAAGGACTTTGGAAGAATCTTCAGACTTTCCTTGAGGCTGTAATTCCGGTTGCTCACGGAAGTGGCATAAAAATGGCAATTCATCCGGATGATCCGCCGTGGGGAATTTTCGGATTGCCGAGAATTATCAGCAATGAGGCAAATTATAAGAGATTTTTAAAGTTGGTTGACCGGAATGAGAACGGTTTGACATTCTGTACGGGTTCGTTGGGTGCCAACCCCGACAATGATCTTATTGATATGATTCATAAGTTCGGCGACCGTATTCACTTTGCTCACATCCGCAATATCAAATATACCGGTGAGCGTTGTTTCCATGAAGTGGCACACCCGACCGAATGTGGATCGCTCGATGTATATGGTATTGTGAAAGCCCTTCACGATGTCGGGTTTGACGGTTATATGCGTCCTGACCACGGCAGAATGATTTGGGGAGAACATGGAAGATACGGTTACGGTCTGTATGATCGCGCTTTGGGAGCAACCTATCTTTCCGGTTTGTGGGAAGCAATTGATAAAATGTCCAAATAATCGGTTTCGGCTTTGTCGGAACGGAAAAGCCTTGCGGTTTTTATCCGCAAGGCTTTTGTGATAGAATATCGGGTTATAGTTCAATCCGAAGAACAACGGCTTCATTTTGTTTCAGCGTCAGTTTGATTGCGTTTTTTTCGACGGAGGGGTTGCAGTGTGAGAAGGACGGATACAAGACATCTGCCGATTTTGGCATGAAGTCGAGCGGGATTGTTACAGATTTTTTCTCACCCATGTTTGTGACAGTCAGGAAGCAATGACCATTATCGCGGAAGCCGGCAACGATCAGATCGTGTACCGGATTATAATCCGGTACACCGAGGGGGTAAAAGGGAACCAGTTTGTCGACAAGATGTCGTGTTTCCTTATAAATGCGGACCCCTTCTTTGAGAATGGTCGTCTGATGTTCCGAGAGATTCGGTGTGCCTCCGCTGAGATGAACGCGACGGAACATGGCATTAACCATGGTGGAAGCAATTTCTTCATTGCTCATTTCGGGCATTGGAATTGTCCAGACACATCCTTGCTCCGGCAGAACCCCGGTGGGTGCCGCGGCGGCAAGCTGAATCATGTATCGGTTTTCAAAATCGTCCGTAAGCGATTGCACCGAATAGTGCGACAGCGTGAGATAATCCATCCGCATACCGCCGCTGGAGCAGTTTTCGATAATGAGATTGGGGTGGCGTGCGATGAGCGAATCGATCCACGAGAGAAGAGCACGACCACATTCCAGAAGTCCGTCGCCGAAACTGTCAGCGTTGGTTTCGGTGCCGACTCCGGCATCAATGTTGTAGTCGAACTTAAAATATTCAATGCCATATTCGGCAATCAAGCGGTCAATTACTTCGTCCAAATGCTTTCTGACCTTGGGATTTCGCATATCGAGCATCAGTCTGCCGCGTTCGACTACCCGTTTGCCATGACGAACAAAGAAACAGTCGTCCTCCCATTCATGGGCAAGGTCAAAAAGGGTACCGATGCTTTCCGGTTCTACCCAAAGACCGGGACGCATTCCCTTTTGACGGATGTAGTCGAAAATTTTGACAAAGCCTCCCGGGAAAAGGTCGGGGTTTTCACGCCACGACCCGATGACCCACCAGCCGTTTTGGACGTCCTTGGGAGGGATATACCATCCGGCGTCAATGCAGAAAATTTCGGCACCGGCATTTGCCGCGGCATCAATGACCGGAATCAGTTTTTTTGTATCAGGTTTGGCATTCAGGCACTTCATATAGTCATTGAAAATAACCGGATGAGAGAGGTCGGCGGGAGAACGGTAGGCAATCAGACGACGGTAGGCAGTCATTTCGGCAAGAACCCGGTTAAAATTGTTGCCAAAGGCAATCGCTGCCGCTACACTTTCAAATTTTTCATGTGGCGCAAGATTTTTCCACCAACCGTTATTGGCTTCGGAGGGACCCGAAAGGTGCAGGGAAAGCAGGGATAGGGAATCGCCGATTTCCCAATGCCAGGAGGTGTTGCTTTCGATTTGCCAAAGATATGCGACATTGTTCTTCTTGCTGTAGAGACAGCCGGATGGCAGATATTCTTTGGTCGACCATGTGCCGGTGTTTGTCGCGGCAATTTTCATGGTCGTTTCGAGCAATGTAAAACGATAACCGAGATCAAGAAGAGAGTGATCGGTCCAGTTGAACTCGTGGCACCAACTGTTGTGCGGAATCATGATACGGTAATTTTCACTGACATTCTCTACGGCATTGTCGGCGATGCCTGTCAAGACAAACGAAGAAAGGTATTCGAGTCCCACATTGTGGTCAGAGATGTTTTCCACCTCTGTAAAGGAACGAACAACCCGTGTACCGTGACAGAAAATGTAATGTAGCCGGATGGCAAGTTCCGAGGTGTGCAGGTGAAAGATATAATGCTTGCCGAGTCGTTCATCTGCTTTTTCGAAGGAGTCATAAATCGGAACTTCCGGGCAACGGAAGCCCATATTTTTCATGCCATGGTTAAAACGGGAGGATGACCCGCTTGTGCGGATCTCCAGTGCGTCATAACGTGCTTGTGTAGGCGGTTGCGGTTCGGAAAAGGAATCATTATCGTCAAAAATTCCGTACAGAAGAAGGTTGCCGGCATCATTTACGGCGAAACGAGCACAAAGACCATTTTCACAAATCGAGATAGATTTCATAACCGATCCTTTCTTGTCACAGTTTTTGCAGATGAAGGTATTATAGCATAGCGTTTCGGATAAGTCAATTCTTTTCTTGCACTTTGCACCATTCTGTGGTACAATAAAAAAGAGGTGAGAAAATGCGTGTCGTGTTGTTTGCTCTGAACGGATCATACTCCCACACGAATCTCGCGGTTCGTTGTCTGCGGAAACCGCTGGAGGAAGACGGAGTGGAAGTTATCATTGTTGAGCGGAATCTTCGTGATCGTCGTGATGAGATATTGCAGACATTATATAAAAAACGTGCCGATGTATATGGATTTTCCTGCTATATCTGGAACATTTCCGAGATGCTGGATTTTGCCGCCGATCTGAAGGCACTGTTGCCGGAAACGGCTATTGTATTTGGGGGACCTGAGGTTTCATTTGACATGGAACGCTTTTTGGGGGCGTCTTATATTGACTGCTTCGTTGCTGGTGAGGGTGAAATTGCTTTTCGGAAAGTATGTGAAGAAATCCGAAAAGGAAAAATGCCGAACCGTGTTGTCCGTTCGACGGACGTGACGGATTTGGAAAATGCGGGAATTTTGTATCGTGACGGGGACTATCCGGCAGATGGGATGCTTTATTATGAGTCTTCCCGCGGATGTCCGTATCGTTGCGGATATTGCTTGTCCTCCGCTTGCGGGAAATTGCGGATGAAGTCGGTTGACCGTGTTCTTGCTGATCTTGCGGAGTTTGAGATGTTGAAACAAAATATCAAGATCATTAAATTTGTCGATCGCACATTCAATGCCGATACGTCACGTGCCAACGCAATTTGGACGGCACTTTTGGAGGAACGTTTTACCAAGCACTATCATTTTGAGATTTGTGCATCGCTGTTGAACGAGGAGAGTTTTGCCATTCTTGCGCGCTTTCCGAAGGGGAAAATCCAATTGGAGATCGGACTGCAAAGCACCAATCCCGAAACGCTTGCGGAAGTTTCGCGTCATATTGATCCCCGGCAGGTCATAAATGCGACAGAACGAATTCACAAAATGGGCAACATCCACGTTCATTTGGATCTGATCGCAGGGTTGCCTTTTGAGAGCTATCGACGTTTTGGACAATCGTTCGATGAGGCTTATTTTTGTTCTGATATGCTTCAACTCGGATTTCTCAAGTTGTTGCACGGCACGGCGTTGCGTCGAAACGCCGAAAAATACGGCTACATTGCCATGACAAAGGCTCCTTATACGGTGTTGCAGAGCAAATGGATGACACGTGACGAACTTTATCGTCTTTCAAGAATCTCCGACCTACTGGATCGTTTTTATTCAAGCGGACGTTTTGAGAGGGAACTGAATTATGTGGTGCGCCTCGTTCCATCTCCATTTGGCTTTTATGAGAGACTTTTGGAACATCTTGAAAAAAGCGATGGCAGAGACATTCGGAAATTATCGCAGGTGGATGCTTTCCGATTGCTTTACCGTTATGTTTCCACATTTTTGACAAAAGCCGAACTTGAAATATTTGAGGAAAAAATGCACGACGATTTTGCCGCCCACGAGGCACGTCGCCTGCCTTATTCGGTGGTAGCGGGGGTTCGTACAAAATAAAAGCCGGTGATAAAAACTCGTTTTGAGTTTTTACCGCCGACGTTGACATGAGGCTTGGTGACTTGAATCGTCACTTTGTTTCCAAAGGAACCCGAAAATGAGAAACAGCAGAAAAACAGTCGTGATCGTGTTAAAAACATCGGAAATCCGACCGACATTTTTAAGAGGCTGTTAAACTCGATGTTTTTAACAGCCTCTTGTGAGAAACATTTACCGACTGACAGACGGCTTTTATGTAGAATGTTACTTGGCAGCCTTGACAAGCTCCTCGGTATCTCTGGCAATGACGAGCTCTTCATTGGTCGGAATCATGTAAATCTGTACGCGGGATTTGTCGGTTGAGAGCTTGGTCACGCCACTACGACCGAAGGTTCTGTCATTGATTTCCTTATCGTAGTCAACACCGAGGAATTCCAGACCGTTAAGGGCTCTGGCACGAATGGATGCCGTATTTTCGCCGATTCCGGCTGTGAAGACGATGGCATCAAGACCGCCCATGGCAGCGGTGTATGCACCGATAAACTTCTTGATTTGATAACCGAGAATGTCCATGGCAAGTTTCGCCTGCTTATTGCCTTTTGCAATTGCTGCTTCCAGATCGCGGCAGTCGGAGGATATCTCGGAAACACCGAGGAAGCCACACTTTTTGTTCATAAAGTCGTTCATCTGGTCCGGCGAGAAACCTTCTTTGTTCATGATAAAGGGAACAACCGCAGGGTCTATATCGCCGCAACGGGTACCCATAATGACACCGGCAAGGGGGGTGAAGCCCATGGAAGTATCCATAACTTTTCCATCCTTGACAGCCGAAATGGAAGAACCGTTGCCGAGATGGCAGGTGACGATCTTTGTGCCTTCTGCCTTGCCTCCGAGCAACCGGATCATTTCGCCGGCAACATAGCGGTGAGAGGTGCCGTGTGCACCGTAGCGACGGATGGCGTAATCCTGATACATCTTATAGGGGATGCCGTACATATAGGCTTCCTCCGGCATGGTCTGGTGGAAAGCCGTATCAAAGACAAGAACCTGAGGTGTTCCGGGCATGACATCAAGGCATCCTTGAATGCCTTGCAGATGTGCACCGGTGTGAAGAGGGGCAAGGTCACGACACTTTTTGTCAAGAGTATCGAATACTTCCGGGGTTAAAAGAACCGATTTTGAGAAATAAGGACCGCCATGCACAATACGATGACCGACGGCCTCAATTTCCTTCATGCTTTTGACGCAACCGTGATCGGCATCGGTAAGAGCATCGACGACATATTTCATTGCCTCTGTGTGGTTGGGCATCGGAACTTTAGCGGAATATTCCTTGCCGCTGACAAGTTGTTTGTGGGTAATGGCACCGTCAATGCCGATTCTTTCGCAAAGTCCTTTTGCGATGACGGTATTATCGGTTGTGTTGAACAGCTGATACTTGAGAGAACTGCTTCCCGCATTCACTACGAGTACATTCATGGTAAAAACCTCCGTGCAATGTTATTTCAGACATTCCATTATACAACAAAAAAACCATTATTTCAAGTCCTTTATGCAAGTTTTTGAAAGATGAGAAAAGAAAGATGAAAATAAGTGGCATTATTTGCGAATACAACCCGTTTCATAATGGACACGGTTATCTGTTGAAAAAGGCAAAAGAGAGTGCCGATGCTGTGATTTGTGTTATGAGCGGTAACTTTACACAGCGTGGAGAGGCGGCAATCGCGGATAAGGTTTGCCGTGCCGAGATGGCAGTCCGATGCGGAGCCAACCTTGTGTTGGAACTTCCGTTCCCGTTTTCGTCAGCAAGTGCTGCATATTTTGCTACGGCAGGCATTGAGATTCTCGGGCGTGTCGGTGTCGACACGCTTGTATTTGGTTCGGAGAGCGGAGATATTCACCGTCTTGCAGAACTCGCAACAAGAGCGGATGATGCGGCAGAGACAGCCGGAAAAATCGATCCTGCGGTTGGCAGTGCCAAAGCGTATTACGCTCTGCTTGGAGAAGATGAAAGACTTTTGCCGAACGATATTTTGGGGATTGAGTATCTTCGCGCCATCCGGCGGGTAAATGGAAGAATGATGGTCAAGGTAATAAAGCGCGTAGGAGACGGGTACAAGAAGATCAATGTCGGAGATTCACGTTATGCTTCGGCAACCGCTTTGCGTCTACGATTGGAAAACGGGGATTTGGCATCGACGGCATATTATCTTCCGACAACAGTGGTTTCCTCTTTGGCACTCGGGTTTGCGGCAGAAGAAGTCCCGGCAGGTCTTGCCAATGCCGAGCGTGCGGTTTTGAATTTTTATCGCACTATCGTCCCCGCATCGCTTTCCGAGATTGCGGGACTTGGGAACGGGTTGGAATACCGTTTGTGTGACTGTGCGGCAAAAGCGCGGAGCCTTGGTGAAATGTACCGGTATGCCTCTACGAAAAAGTACACAGATTCCGCAATTCGCCGAGCGGTTCTTGCCGGTATGGTTGGTGTAACATGGGAAGATTTGGATCGCGGAGTGGCGTATAGCACGGTTCTTGCCGCCGATGTGAAAGGGCGCGAGATTCTTTCCTCTTTGCGGAAAGGCACTTTGCCGCTTCTTACAAAACCGTCGGATATCGAGGCGCTTTGCCGTAAGTTTCCGGAAAAGACGGACGAAATTCGTCGGCAGGCATTTCTGTCCTCGCGTGCAGATGCACTTTATACTCTTTGCCTGCCCAAAATCGGTCGGAGAGGGATGTATCTGCAAAAAAATGCGGTTATGCTTTGATACCGGGAGGAAAAACGAAATCTCAATTCGCTTTTTGCGCCAAAGGTCAGGAATCATTCCTGACTTCTGGCGCGGAGTATATATGGTGTGCATCATTTATCAAAGCGACGAGACAGCCGCTTTTTTCAAAATGTGAGAAATCGGGAAAGTCCGATATCCGAGGTTAAAGTGTCGGCGTTCCACAAAAAAAGAGTTCCCGCATAGCGTTCGGAATTGACAATGTTATCGAGAAATTCTCGATCAAAGGTGCGGACGTAGCGTGAGTCAATCAATTCCAGGTCAAAGTGGCGGGCAAGGAAGGGCACCAAACAATTGGCAAAGCTGTCTTTGATGACAAGCAGGAGAGGACGCTCCTTGGCATCGGTCTTTTCAATTCGCAGATGAGCAAAGTTTCCTCCGAGAAATGAGG
Source organism: uncultured Eubacteriales bacterium (assembly GCA_934489945.1). Lineage (GTDB taxonomy): Bacteria > Bacillota > Clostridia > Oscillospirales > CAG-272 > RGIG8775. Next base: position 7,589 of record CAKSSY010000042.1, on the reverse strand, counting down.
CATATTTATCTGCTGTCAGCAGCTTTTCATTATCGTAAAACCCCTGCCGCGATTGACCGGTGGAAAGGTCGGTTACCGTAAAGTTATCGTCCCCGTCATAGCGGAAGCGGACGATGCTGTCCGATTTTACAAACGGGAATAGAGAAGCGTAAGCACTTGGGCCGCAAAAGTCGCGTGTTATCGTTTCGTGTACAAAGGCGTTTTGAGGGAAGGGCGTGTAGCCAAGGGATTCTCCGAGAAATTCATAGGCGTAATAGGCACCGTTTGTTGTCCAGTGGTGGTCGGTTTTGTAAAATACCGATTCTCCGCGATTCGCTTTTTCCCGGAGAATTTGACAAAGCTGGGAACGGGGAAGAACTTTCCATACACCGCCGGCGCGTTCGGGTGGGTAAAGTGACGGCAATTTTGATTCAAGGACATCAATGGCACGTGGTGCATAGAGAATTACGGCAGGCTTTTGATTTTTGGAAAGATGTTCGGCGATTTTTTCGACTGCTTCCCGGTTTTTTGAAACCCACGAGAGATCGTCATTTTCCAATCGCTTTATCAGATATTGTTCTTTTCCGAAAAACACATTGCCGTTTTGCCCCTTTAGTGCTGAAAGTTCTGCCAACGATTTCAGACGCAAAAAAAGGTTTCTGCCGGGAAAACGATCGGCGTAAAATTTTCCGATGCTTCGTGTGTATTCTCCCGAGAAGAAAGTTTCGGTGTCAAACATCGGAAAAGAGGCAAGTGTTCGGTTTTCAATCTCCGAAAACGGATATTCAGGAAGTAAAAAGATCAAGATGCCTACAATATAAATCAAAACCACAAAAAATGAACACAAAAAAATGCCTTTGCTTTTCTTCATAAACAGATTCACCACTCCTTATACCGAGTATGGGCAATTAAAAAGAGCAGGAACAAGATAGTTCCTGCTCTTTATGTAGAAATGTTACCCTATGCGAGCGGTGACAATGAAACCGTTCATATTGTCGCCCGAGATCGTACAGTAGAGTGCCTGATTCGGGATCGGAACACTTGTCATGTCGCCGGCAGATGCCACCACATAATACATTTCATATTTGCCGCCGTCATCTGCGGTAAAAGTCAGCGAGTTGGTCTTGCCGTCTGTAAAACAATGCTTGTCCCGAAGCAATTGCAACAATTCCGCAAGCCCCAATTTGTTTTTGAAAAGCATATCTGCTACCGGGATTCCGACATAACGGAAATGGTAGTAACGTTCGCCTGTTTGGGAAGGGGATTCCATGACGAATCCGTATTTGTAATAGTTGGAAAAAATCCACTCAAAATCCGTTGCGACTGCTTTGTCGTCCAAACGATACAGTTTGTTTTCAATCGTGAAAACGGAAAGGTCAACGGCGAGTCCCGTGGCATGATCGTCGGATGCGGAAGCGTCATATGCCCGGTTGACGTACAGGTCGTTATTTCCTGTTGCGTTGAAGAAATCGTCTGCCATTTTATTGAGGGCAGTCAAGGTTTCTTTGCTGAGCTGAGGTGTGGTGTCTGCCGTGTAGTAGGAATAGACGGTTTTTTCGCCTTTCTGAAATTTTGTACGACCGGTATAAATATTCGCAAGTGCGGGGATGGAAGTCTGAAAAGAGTAAGTTTGATTGACGAGAATCAAATCTCCGCTGTGGACTCTGTCTTTGCCGCACATTTCCTGACGGAAATTTTCGGGGGGGACAGTCGGTTCTGTGTCGGATTGTTTGGGCAGGCTTTCCGTAGCGGATTCGGTATCGGTTTGCGATTCGGAGCCTTCACCACGGTCAATCACTTTTTTGAAGACCAGAATGGCAACCAGAATCAACACTATTATTATGACAACAAAAAGCGCAAATATGATTTTTTCTTTTTTCTGTTGTTCGTACTGTCTGCGTTGTTTTTCTTTGGCGAGTCGTGCGTCGCGGTAATTTACGGCAGAAAAATATCGAGTGCTTCCGTTTTGCGGATTTTTTGGTTTTCTGCTACCGTTTCCGGTTGCTGCCATGATGAAGCTCCTTTCACAAGGTTTTATAGATTGCAGGATGCACAATCAATCGTCAAGCGCATCCTTAATGGAGAAGTCCATACGTCCTTTCTTGTCCAGACCCATATACTTGACCTTGACGGCATCACCGAGTTTAAGAACATCCTCAACCTTGTCAATGCGTGTCTTGGCAATTTTGGAAATGTGAACAAGTCCTTCTTTGCCGGGAGCATATTCAACAAACGCACCGAATTCTTTGATGCCCGTGACGGTTCCGTTATAGATGGCACCAACTTCCGGTTCAAAAACAATCGCATCGATGCACGCTTTGGCTGCGGAAGCCTGTGCCTCATTGATTGCGGCGATATGAATGGTTCCGTCATCGTCAATATCGATCTTGGCACCGGTGTCGGCAACGATTTTCTGAATCACGGCACCGCCTTTACCGATGACTTCACGGATCTTGTCCGGGTCAATCTTCATCGTAGTCATTTTGGGAGCATATTTGGAAACTTCCGCACGGGGAGCCGGAATTGCTTTGAGAAGGACTTCATCGATGATATAATCACGACCGATATGCGTCTGCTTCAAAGCGGCTTTGATGATTTCGGGGGTCAAACCGTCGACCTTAAGGTCCATCTGAATGGAAGTAATGCCCTTGTGTGTGCCGGCGACCTTGAAGTCCATGTCACCATAGAAGTCCTCAAGTCCCTGAATATCAAGCATCGTATCCCAACTGCCGTCTTCGGCGGTAATCAGACCGCAGGAAATGCCGGCAACGGGTGCCTTGATGGGCACACCGGCATCCATCAGTGCCAGTGTGGAACCGCAGACAGATCCCTGTGAAGTCGATCCGTTGGAAGAAAGAACATCGGAGACCAAGCGGATTGCATAGGGGAATTCCTCTTCAGAGGGAAGAACGGGAACGAGTGATCTTTCAGCAAGTGCACCGTGACCGATTTCGCGACGACCGGGGCTTCTGGTCGATTTGGCTTCACCGGTAGAGAACCCGGGCATATTGTAGTGGTGCATATATCTCTTGGAGGTTTCGTTGTCAATGCCGTCGAGCATTTGTGCTTCGGAAAGTGTACCGAGTGTTGCGGCGGTGAGAACCTGTGTCTGTCCTCTGGTGAAGAGTCCGGAACCGTGAACGCGGGGAAGGAGTCCCACTTCGGCGGCAAGCGGACGAATTTGATCCATACGTCTGCCGTCAACACGCTTTTTGTCGACAAGAAGCCAGCGGCGGACGATCTTTTTCTGAAGTTTGTAGATCAACTCTTCCATCTGTCCGGGAAGGTCGGGATATTCTTCGCTGAATTTTTCGAGGATGGCATCCTTGATGGGAACCATCTTTTCATCACGGATATTCTTATCGTCGGTGTCAAGAGCTTCCATCATATCCTTTTCGCAGAATGCGAAAATCTTATCGAACATATCATGATCAAGTTCACAGGACGGATAATCGAATTTGGGTTTGCCGATTTCGTCAATAATGGCATTGATGAAGCCGAGCAGATCTTTGATTTCTTCATGTGCTTTCATGATGGCAGCATACATGGTATCATCGTCTACTTCATTGGCACCCGCTTCAATCATGACCACTTTTTTCATAGAAGCGGCAACGGTCAGTTGGAGATCGCTCTTTTTCTGCTGTTCTTCGGTGGGATTCACGACAAGCTGATCGTCAACAAGTCCCATGAACACGCCTCCGATCGGTCCGTTCCACGGAATATCCGAGATTGCCAAAGCGGTCGACGCACCAATCATCGCCGTAATTTCGGGCGAACAGTCAGGATCGACAGACATAACCGTCAAAGTCAACGCAACGTCGTTGCGGAGATCCTTGGGGAACAAGGGGCGAATCGGACGGTCAATCACACGGGAGATAAGAACCGCCTTTTCGGAAGGTTTACCTTCGCGTTTGAGATAGCCGCCCGGAATTTTACCTGCCGCGTACATTCTTTCGTCGAAATCGACGGAAAGGGGCAGAAAGTCAATGCCGTCACGCGGTTTTTCGGAAGCTGTAGCGCAACAGAGAACGACGGTATCGCCGTATCTTACAAGGCAGGAGCCATTTGCAAGTCCGGCGACTTTGCCGGTTTCGATCACAAGCGGTCTGCCGGCAAGCGTGTAATGAAACTGCTTGAAATTTTTGAATTCCATAGGGGTGCTGATTTTGTTTTCCATTTCTTTCTCCGTAAAATAAATGATGATGGATCTCACGGAGGTTTAGCACTTGAATACATCTCCCATCGGCGATAAGAAACGTATTGAATTGCTAATCCGCGTGAGACCGGGTGAATAAAGAGTGTGGAGTGAGGAGCCGGAAAGATCCTACTCTTCACTCCAGACAATTACCCTTACTTTCTCAGACCGAGTTTTGCGACGATAGCACGGTAACGCTCAATATCAACCTTCTGCAGATAGTTGAGAAGGTTTTTTCTGTGACCGACCATCTTCTGAAGACCACGGCGGCTATGGGTATCGTTGTGGTTATTCTTGAGGTGTTCGGTGAGGTTGGCGATTCTGTAAGACAGAAGGGCAACCTGTACTTCAGGCGAGCCTGTGTCGCCTTCATGGGTCTTGTACTCGTTGATAATTGCCTGTTTGATTTCGGTTGTCATGTTTTTTCACCTTTCTTTTTTTGTTGCGTCGAACCAAGGATCCGGCGGGTGAAACCCGCAAAGCGGCTTTGTCCGGAACCCGAGTTCACGTTCCGCATCATTATATCACACTTTTTATTTTTTGTAAAGGGTTTTTCCCTTTTTTATGGCAGTTTTTTTGTTTTTTTTCGGGACTTGAAATCTTTTCGAAGGGAGAGTAGTCCGGACACGATGAGCATTCCGCCGAAAAGCTGTCTGAGGATATCCGATGGCAGAGCTGCGGCGGCAAGACTCCCGAGCGGAGAGGCGACAATTCCGGCAAGACTCATTACGGCGGTTGCACTGAAAAAGAGTTTGCGTCGGCGCATATGAATGAAGAGAGAAGCACCGGACGAAAAGAGAAAAAAGAGCAGATTGATTCCCTGAGCCTCAAGCTGGGGCATCTGCGTGCCTATGCTGAGCCAAAGCACAAGAAATCCGCCGCTTCCGATGCCCATACCGGAGAGAGCGGCGACGAGAAAAGATACCGCGGCGTCCAGCATTTTTACCTCCCGATTACCATGATAATGCCGGACAGAATCACAAGAAAACTGAACAGTTTTTTTACGGCATCGGCACTGATTCTGTCAAGCAAAAATGCACCCGTTACACCACCGAGGACAGCGGGGAGAATGAAACGGAGGATACCGTCTGTCGGCAAACTCCCGCGTGTGGCGTAACTGATTGCCGACATTGCCGAGACGGGCAACATAACGGCGAGTGCGTTGGCAAAAATGTCTTTGCCGTCTTTCACTGCGCCCTCAAGTGCTTTAGCAAGCGTCCAGACAATTATGATTCCGCCGCCGGCACCCAAAAGACCGTTGGCAAATCCTGCCGCAAGTCCTCCAAGGATCAAAAAGCGGCGTCGGACAGATAGCTGATTCTGTGTATTCATTCGGAAATTGTCCTTTCTGTTTTATCTTTAGTTTTTCCCGTAACTTCGGAGATATAGCAGACGACAAAATAAATTTTTTTTCACTCTTGCAAAAGAAGGAAAAAAATGATATACTAATAAATATAACGGAAACTTTCCAACGGTTGGAAGGGAATGGATGCAGAACTCACGGGAGGAATAAAATGGCTGAAAGGAAAAAAAAGACCGCCGACGCTGCGGATAAGAATAAAAATTATACACGTGCAAGAAATTGCGAGGAGGAAAATACACGTTCGACAGACGAGCCGGAAAAGGACGGAGAAGGAAAGGAAAAGACTGAAAAAAGGCGGTCGTCTTCCAGGCAAAGCGGAGCAGGGGGAAAAAAGGAACCCGTGCATGCCTTCGAGGAAAGCCCGCGCAATGAGCGGTTTGTCCATCAGGTCATGCCGTATCTGCTTGCTGTACTGGCGGTGTTTACCGTGATTTGCTTTTTGCTGATTGATGTGTTTCCCGGTGTCAGGGATGAGTATGGCGTGGGAAGTGTGGGAAGACATATTCGCAATTTTCTTTGCGGGATTTTCGGGTTTGGCGCGTTCTTTGTGCCTGTTATACTCGGCATTCTGGCTTTCACATGGCATCGCGCGGTGGAAAAAAATCAGTTGCTTGCGAAAAATCTGTATGCTTTTTTTTCGATTTTGTCCTTGACGTCGCTTATGCACGTCATTTACGCTACGGTGACGGACGAGACTATCGGAAAAGCGGAAAAATTCGGGGAACGTATTGCCGAATTTTATCGTTCCGGCGTTTTGCTTGAAGGTGGCGGCGTGATCGGCGGTTTTCTCGGCGAGGTCTGCCGAAAGGGATTGGGACTTACCGGTTCGGCGATTGTGACTATTTCTTTCACTTTTATTTTCTGTGTTTTTCTGCTTGGGTTTACACCGAGCTATGTTGTGACATCGCTCCGCTACCGCATCAGGATTGCACACGAAAAGCACGCCGAGGCGGTAAGTGTCCGAAAAGAAGAACGGGCGAAAGCACAGGAAGAGGCAAAAAAGGCAAAAGAAGAACAGTTGCTTGCCGAGAAAAAAATGCAGGAACTGAGAGCGGCGGAGCAGGAGGCAAAGCGCGAACAGTTGGCATTGGAGGCGGCAGAAAAGAAAGCACAGCGTTTGGCACTTGAAGAAAGTGTGCGAAAGGCACAGGAAGAAAAAAACGAGACTTTGTTGCAACCTGAACCGGAACGGAAGTCGGCAGGGGAAGAACCTGCCGCAACGGGAACGATTCTGAAAATGCCGGAGCCGGAAAAACAATCGGAGGAAAAAAACGAGGTCAAGACGGAATTTGTTCCTGCCGAGCGTGACGGCGTTTACCGCTCTGCCGCAGAACTGGGAGTGGAGCCGAAGCGGGGGGAAAAGGAGGACGAAAACTTTTCTCTCAAGGAAATTTTTGCCGATGACGGAACCAACAAGGAAAAAACGGTGCCGTCAAAGCCGGGCGAGAATGAACCGATCGCTTCCGAGATGGATATGAAACTGCTTGCGGAGATGAAACCGATTACCGACCTTCAAGAGGTTCCCGATGGTGTGGATGACGGCATTGTGGAGATTCTGCCCGAAAAGCCGACGGAACAGAAAGAAACGGAGGAATACGCATTTCCTCCCATCACACTTCTCGCACCCGATACGAACAATATCGCCGATTCGGATGTTTCGGAGGAGCTTGTTGCCAATGCTCAGAAATTGACCGAGACGCTTTCCAGTTTTAATGTGCGGATCAAGGAAATCACCTATTCCCGTGGACCCACCATTACGCGATATGAGTTGAAACCGGATGTCGGAATTCGTGTCCGTTCGATTGCTAACCTTGTGGATGATATTTCGCTCAGTTTGGCTACTACAGGAGTCCGTATTGAGGCTCCGATTCCCAACAAACCGGCGGTAGGCATTGAGGTTCCAAATCAGAACCCCGCCACTGTGTTTTTGCGTTCTCTCATCGACACTGAAAAATTCCGTACCGAATCCAGCAAATTGACTGCCTGTCTCGGAGCCGATGTCGGCGGGAAACCGATTTATTTCAATATTGCCAAGATGCCTCACCTGTTGAT
>CAKSSY010000041.1 GCA_934489945.1 uncultured Eubacteriales bacterium | reverse complement strand
TTTCATCGACGTGCGCTTTTTTCGCAATTTCAACTATGGGTTTCTTTTGACATGCTTGCGCTATTTCGATATCGGACTTATTCTTCATGATATTGCTCTCCCAATTTGATTTTCAAAATTATTTTAGCACAAATCCGCCTGTCCTGTCAAGAAAAACAGAGATTTCCTTTTGATGATATGTGTATACTTGTTATTTCCCGCCGACACGAGAAAGGGTTGGGGAAAGACCATATTGGCGTTTGTACATTTTGGAAAAATGAATCGGATCGGTATAACCACAGAGAAAAGCAATCTCGCCGACGGGGTAGTTGCTTTCGGTCAGCAAACGGCGCGCAACAGAGAGGCGAAAGTCAGTGAGATAGGAGCTGACGGAGCAGCCGGTGTGACGGCGAAAAATACGACACAAATAGGGGTGGGACAGGTGTAACTCTTCCGCAATTTCGGAAATCCGAAGAGCAGAGTCGCTGTAGTGATTTTCAATATACTCTTTGACGTGACTGATATACAACGATCCATCATTGGCGGGTGGATTTTTTCCAAAATGACTTTCCAAAATCGCAAAAACACGGTAGAGGCAGGCGAGAAGTTCAAAGCCACCGCTCTCGCCCCGCATTTTTCGGTTGACGGACGCTTTGATTGCTTCACCAATCTCTTCGTTGGTAGGACAGGCAGGCAGAGCGCAGGGAAAGGACAGACCGACGGTCGGAAAAAATCGTGATGCGGAAGGTGCTGTTGTACTGATTCCCACATAACGCCACGGATCATCCGGATTTGGATAATAGGTCACGAGCGTTCCGGGGTTGACGTAAAAGATATCACCGGCACCGAGGAGACGGGTTTTTTCATCTTCGACGGCAAAAAAACCGGATCCGTTTACCACATAATGAAGAGAATGACTGGAGTACATTCGTTTATTGGTGAGAGCGGTTTCCGGAGGATAAAATTTTCCTGTAAAGTCGTCCAACCACAGTTTGACATTTTGATTTTCTTCGCTTGTTTGAATATTTTGTGCATGAAAAAAGCGGGCATTCTGACAGAAAAAATCACCGTTCATTCAATCTTCTCCTTCATAGCAACAGGCATTATCTTTTGTTATTGTATCATGAAATACAGGGATGTGTCAAGTACAGCACACGGATAATCAGGATAAAAAAACACAGGTATCGGTAAAAAAATCACTATAGATTTCCGTAGCGGAATGGTACAATGAAATCGAATGAAAGGAGAACAGAATGATGGACATCAATCGTATTCCGCCCGAAGATCTGGGCAAAGGAAGCCATATTGCTTTGGATGTTTGCGACACCGAACAGGATATGTACTGGAAGGTTGCAATTGAGATGCTTGAGGTGATTTCGGATAATAATTTCCGTGGTGAGACCACTCTCATGGTGATTCCGTATGGCCCTCTCGGTCCTTACAGTCGCCTTGTTTATCTGATTAACCGTTATCGTGTCAGTCTTAAAAATTGTATTTTCATGAATATGGATGAGTATCTGCGTGACGATATGACTTATATTGACAAATCCGATCCGCTTTCCTTCCGCGGCGGCATGGAGCGCATTTTTTACAGTCAGATTGAAGAGGAACTGAATGTTCTGCCCGAAAATCGTTATTTTCCCGATCCGGAGAAGCCGGAAGTTCTTACAGAACTTATTGAGAAGGTCGGAAAACTGGACATGGCATGGGGCGGTGTCGGTATCAACGGTCACTTTGCCTTCAACGAACCGCCGGAGCCCGGAGAGACCTGTACCAATGAGCAGTTTCTTGCACGCAAGACACGCGCACTTGCCATTTCGCGTGAAACCCGCACGATCAATTGTTATATGAACTGTGGCGGCGACCTGAACGGGATTCCGCATTACTGTGTAACTGTGGGGATGGCGGAAATGTTCCGTGCCCGCAAAGTAAGAATGTGTATGCCGCGTGACTGGAACGCGGGGGCACTTCGTAAGATTTTGCACGGCGAGGTGGATTGCCACGTTCCCTGTTCGCTTTTCCGGAATCATCCGGATGCTAAGATCTATGCTTCACGTCTTGCTTGTGAGACCAAGGTTGTTCCGGAAATTCGTATTTATAACAAATGATCTACAAAGGTGGAAAACTCGTCTTTTCGGATACGGTGAGGGAAGACTTAGCAGTGATTACGAGAGGCGAGAAAATAGCGGCGATTGTTCCGGATACCGACATTCCGGGCGATGAGGAAGTGATAAATCTTGACGGAGATTACCTTATGCCCGGTTTTGTAGATATTCATGTTCACGGTGGCGGCGGTTATGACTTTATGGATGCTTCGCCGGACGAGATTCGGAAAATTGCCAAAACACACGTTGCTCACGGAACGACTTCACTTTGTCCGACGGCAATGACAAGTACCAAAGACAGACTGTTCGGCTTTTTGGATGCCTGTGCACCGCTTTGCGGAGGGGATACAGGCGGTGCGGATTTTATCGGACTTCATTTGGAAGGTCCTTACCTTTCGTCGGCAAATCGCGGTGCTCAACCGACACAGTATGCGTCGGTTCCGGAGAGGGCAGATGTGGAGGAGATTCTCCGTCGCGCAAACGGAAAAATCGTTCGGTTTGATGCGGCTCCCGAGTTGCCGGGAATGAAATGGTTTGCCGAGAGGATGTGTCGTGATGGAATTCTGTGTTCGGCGGCACATTCGGCGGCTACTGCCGAGGAGATGCTTGAGGCGTATCGGCACGGCTTTACGCATATTACGCACTTGTATTGCTCCACGACGACAGAACACAAGGTCAACGGCGTGGTTCACGGTGGTATCGTGGAGGCGGCATATCTTGAGGACGGTATTACGGTTGAACTGATCGGAGATGGGGTACATATTCCGCGAGAAACGATGCTTCTCGGGTTTAAACTGAAAGGAAACGGGCGACTTGCACTTATTACCGATGCTATGCGTGCGGCGGGGACGAATGTCCGCAACAGTATTCTCGGGTGTCGTGCGGAGGGAACACCCGTTATTATTGAAGACGGAGTTGCCAAACTGCCTGACCGCTCCTCTTTTGCCGGGAGTATTGCAACAATGGATCAGGTTTTCCGTGTGGTTCACAGTCGATACGGTGTTCCGCTCTGTGATACAGTTCGGGCGATGACCGAGACCCCTGCGAAGTTGGTCGGTGTCTCCGGACGAAAGGGAAGAATTCACCCGGGCATGGACGCGGATCTTATTGTTATGACACACGATTTTCGTGTTCGCCAAGTCTACGTCAGGGGGCGGCGGTTGTAAGAATCGAAAGAGACGCTTTATAAAAATAAAAGGGGCTGTTAAAAAACTCGATGTTTTTAACAGCTCCTCCAAAATGCTGGACGGGATTCCGGCATTTTGGAGGCAATCTCGGTCGTTTTTGCCTTTGTGCCTTTGTTTTTTTGATTTTCTTGGCGGCAAAACGGCGGCTTTCAGCCGCCGAGACCAAAGTCGTCGGGAGTATAAAAAAACTCATTTTGAGTTTTTTTACACTCCCTTTTTATTGTCACTTGATATTTGTCTTCAAAAATTCTTCCAGTGAACAAACGATACCATAGTCGGCATAGTCAAAGATCGGCGCGTTTTTATCCTCATTGACCGCGATGACACGGCAGGAATTCCGCATTCCCACGATGTGATGAACGGCACCCGAAATACCGAGTGCCACATAGACCTGCGGAGAGATGATTCGCCCCGTAAGTCCGATCTGTGCACTATAGGGAAGTCTGCCTGCATCCACCATTCCACGTGAAGCGGAAAGACCGGCGTGGTAGTTGTCGGCGAGTTGTCGGCAAGCGTTCTCAAGTCCTTTGGCACCGAGGCCGAGAGAAAAGATAAGCTGTTCGCCGCAATTCTCAATTGTGTGCACGGTTGCCATAGCGGGGCGCGTGCGGGAGGTGATGGCGGCAATGACATTGCCGGCAAAGGCGGGACGATACATCAAAAGAGTTTCACCGTCTGTTTCAAGCATTGTGCAGTCGGCACAAAGTCCAAGTCCGAGAAGAACCGCTACAGCGGCGGCAACTTCTTTGGCTCGCGGTGTGGATTCCCATAAAACGACAGAAGGATTGTCTCTTTTGATACACTCCGCCATAGTTTTGGGATCACCAAGAGGAAAAAGATGAATGTCATCACTGATGCTTTGTGCGAATTTTTCCGCGTTTTCTCCGACAATCCATACGTTTTTCAGTTTTTTACCGTTTGGTATCTGTTTTTGAGAACCCGCGTGGGGAGTTGCCAGACATTCATGCAGGGTTTTGTCAAAATCCCGTGCCTCTATAAAAGTACACCGACGGGTTTCCGGTTCAATGTGTTTTGAACTGCAAACCTGAGTGGGAGAACCCAAAAGTCCGCAACGTTCCCGTTCCGCACCGAGTGCCGTTCTGTCGAGTACCGTTACGTTTCCCACTTTGGAAAAAATACCGGGAAAACGAAGGGGGCAGATTCGTTCAAAGGTAAGAAGTGCCGGAAACGGCAGTTCCCGCTTTTCGCCGCTCCGGTCGGCACAGAGGATGGATGTTTTGCCAATCTGTGAGATTTCCATGACTTGTGTCATGAGGGAATAGTTCATGCGTGTGGCAAGTCCGGGACCGACTTGCGCCGTGTCACCCTCCATTGTCTGCCGTCCGCAGAAAACAAGATCGGGACAAAGCCGTGCAAGAGCCAACGACAGAATATAGGTCGTGGCAAGTGTGTCGGATCCGGCAAAGGAACGATCGCAAAGAAGATATGCCTCCTTGGCACCCAGACGTGTCAGAGATTCCAAGACCGTCTTGCCGCTTTCCGGTGCCATAGAGAGCAAAATGACTTCGGAGTCGGGGATTCGAAGTGCCGATTCATATGCAGCCGCGTCAAAGGGACCAATGTCGCCCGATAGAGAGGGGCGGACACAAACTACAATTCTCATGTGTTTTCTCCGTGATAAATCGGTGCCAACGCGTCGTGAATTTTTACATAGGTTTCAAAACATTTCGCGTATTTTTGTGTGTTTTCGATTTCGGGAATGACGGTGAAACGGTGATGGATACATTCGGCGACAGCAGCGGCAGGGGAGGAAAACAGACCAACCGCCACGCCTGCCAGCATAGCAGAACCGAGAGAGGAGTCACTGCTTTCGGTGATGTCGAGGGTCATGCCGAGACAATCTGCCGTGATTTTGCTCCACAGAGGACTTTTGGAACCACCGCCAATCAGTGTGGCGTGATTTGTCAAGGGGACTCCGATGCGTTCCAATGCCTGTTTGGAATGAAGAAGGGAGAAGGCAACGCCTTCCAGAACACTGCGTGTGAAGTGGGCTTTGGTATGCGTGGAATGGAAGCCGACGAAACTCCCGGCAAGTGTCGGATCGGCATAAGGAGTCAACTCTCCGTTGAGATAGGGATGATAATACAACCCATCCGATCCGATCGGAATTTCGGCGGCACCTTCATCCAGTTCCCGGTAATTGCCGCCGAAGGTATCGCGGTACCAACGCAAAGAAGAAGCGGCAGCTTTGGTTGCTGTACCGGGATACCAGAAACCGTCGACAATGTGCGAATAGTTTACAAGGTCACGGTCGGGATAGGGTCGGTCGGTGATGACACAGATGCGTCCCGCCGTTGCGAGTTTAACGGTCATGTCTCCTTTCCTTACGGCACCCGAGGCAAAAATTTCCATTGCTGTATCGGTTGTGCCGCAAATTACGGGAGTTCCGGCAAGAAGACCGGTAAGGCCTGCCGCTTCCTCTGTGATTCCGCCGACAATGTCGGTGGGTTTGACTACGGGTGGCAGAATGGCACAATCCAATCCGATGAGAGAGCAAAGTTCATCCGACCACTCTTTTTTTACACAATCAAAGAACATACTGCCTTCGGCTTCAATAAAGTCGGTGACGTATTTGCCTGTCAGCCGGTAGCGAAGATAGTCCTTTTCAAAAAAAATTTTACGGATTTTGGAAAAAATATCGGGTTCGTTGTGCTTCACCCAAAGAAGTTGGGGGAGAGTCCAGATTGTATCCGGCTTGTGGAAGGTAAGGGCAAAAATGCGATCTCCAAAGTTGTCACGAAGTTCTTTGGCTTCCGAACGCGCACGTGAGTCTGTCCAATGGATTGCGCGGCGCAAGGGGTGACAGTTATCGTCGCACAAAACCGCGGTATGTGTGGCAGAATCAATGGCAACTGCGGCAATGTCCCGCGGAGAAAATCCTTTTCCGAGAATGGCGCGAATGTCGGAGACGAGTGCCGCAAACCAGTCCTCCGGCTCCTGCTCACAGGCTCCGAGAGACGGATAAAAGGTTTTATATTCCTCGCTGTGTTCTGCGGCAATCATCCCGTTTTCACCGAGTAAGGTCGCTTTGGAGGAGCCACCGCCAAAGTCAATTCCGAGCAGGTATTTCATGCTTTTTTCCTTTCTGATGTGCAAAAAAGGTCGGGTCTGTCTCAGATGAGGCAAATTTCAAGATTATCTCCGATGATGCCCGGAATGACACCTCTGTCAATCAAAGTTTTATTTTCTTCATGGGCAATCAGCCATTTATTGCGTTTGAAAAGAAGCGGATCGGTGCTTTTTTCGTTTTCAAACGGAAGATTGGTGTCACGGAGGAGACCAACGACGCAACCGAATCCGTTTTCGGAAACCATACAAGGACAGAAGTGCAGAGAAGTGGCATAAACTTCAATCGCCTCTCCCTTTTTGACATAAAATGCTTTGAATGTGTCCGACGAAACCTTTCCACCGACGATATTTTCACGAAGTCCGAGAATCAAAACAAGGTCTGTTACGGCAATATTCAGTTCATTGCAACAGTGCCACTCCATGGCATTCATTTTGGTGTTGTAACCGTAACAATAGCCGACTTGTGTTGGGAGAGAGCCGAAAATTTCCTTGCGGATCCGTGCGGCAATGGGAAGCGTTTCAAATGCGGATGTGGAAGCCTCATAACAACTCCCTTCAGGGGGGAGGGCAATTTTCTCGCCTGCTTTTACGATGTCGGCAGTGTCAAAATCGGTCAGCAATCTGCCATAGGATGCAAATTCAGGGCTGTCGGTGCTGTAAAGCGGCAGGACGGGATTGTTTTTTTTCAGTTCGTTCAGCGTCATAATGCGGTTATTTGTTCAGCCATGCATGGTCCGGGTCTATGGACATATAAAATCCGCGGTGATCGCAACTCATCATCCACAAAAGGTATCCGCGATATCCGGGAGCCACAGTGCAGGGATGGTATCCAACCGGCATTTCTACAAAATCATAGTTGTAGGTTGGGTAAACTTCGTCAATGGATTTGTCACCGGTGTAGACGCGTTGAATTCCGAATCCGGTTGGCTTGTCGTATTCGTAGTAGTAGATTTCTTCGGCAAAGCCCTCGGCAGGCATGGCTTCGGTGTCATGCTTGTGACCGGGGTAAGAAGACCACTGACCGCCGTTGATGAAGTTTTCGCCGACATATACACGTCCCGCCTCGGTGCGCTCGTCGATGAGGAAGTGAGCCTCTCTTTCAAAGCCGGGTTTTCCGAGAAATTTGACAATGACATCGTCCGGTGTAATTAACTTGGCAGGGAAGTCTTTGTCCGTAGGACACATAGCGATGGCAATATCCAGATTGTCTGAAAGTGCCGTCACCGTAAAGGCAGTTTTTCTGGGAATGTAGAAGGCGTAAGCCTTACCGTCAAATACATTTTTGCGTTTGCCAATGCCGCGGAATTCTACGCCACCCGTTACATCGCAGGTTCCGCCGAGTATTGTGCAGGCATATTCGCGGCAGGAATCGGCAGAAAAGTCCTGACTCATGCCTTTTTCCAAGTGGAGCATAGAAATCTCCAACTTTTGGCAGGCAGAGGTTTCTTTGCTATAAATGGCACTGACGCCGTTTTCTTTTGACCAGTGTTTCTTATAATTCATAACCCTTCTCCTTTAGAAAATGAATGGTGGTCTCGTGATCGGGGATGCTGGCACGGGCACCGAACCCTGTGCATTTCAGTGCGGCAACCGCACTGGCATAGAGACAACAGTTTTGGTAGGAATAGCCTTTGGAAAGTCCTGCGGCAAAGGCTCCGTGAAACACATCTCCCGCGCCGTTGGAATCGATGGCTTTGACGGGAAAGGCAGGGTAATTCCAAAATTCCTTGCCGTCAAACCCGATGCCGCCTTCTTTGCCGCAGGTGATTACCACAAGCGACGGAGCATAACGATTGTAAAGTTCCAAAGCAGCTTCGCGCAGTGTGGCTTTTCCGGTGTGTTTTTCGGCAAATTCTTCCGATGGGATCATCAGATCTGTCAGTTTCAGAAGTCGTTCCACACCGTCGTACAACCCGCCACAATCATAAAGGACTTTTGTGCCACTCTCTTTGGCAATGCGGCAGGCAGCTTCGGCGGCATCCATTTCATTCCCGTCAATCATCAGGAGTTCCGCCGTACGAATGGCGTTTTCCTGTTCCTGACTCAGTTCAAGACGCGGAAGATTTCCCTTGTCAAATACGCAGGTACGTGTTGCCGTTTTTTCGGAGAGCAGAACCGTGGAGGTAAAAGAACGATAACCTTTCTCCCGACGGATTAACTTTGTGCTCACATTGTAGCGGATAAAGTCGTCAAGCAGAAAAATTCCGCCGCTGTCGTCGGATAAAAGACCGGCAAAGGCAGTGGGGATGCCGAGCTTTGCGGCGGCAACGATGCCGGTGGCGGTAGGACCGCCTCCGGCATATTTGACTGCCGAGGCGCGCATTTTGGTGTCCTCGGTCGGATATTCGGGAACGGTAACGAGTGTGTCCATGACACAGGCACCGATTCCGATAATTTTTGCATGAATCATGGCAGACACCGTCATCCGATCTTACCGGCGGCACCGGTCAGATGAATCTTGGAGAGTGCCAGTTCCTTGACCGAGGCAACGGCGGTTTTCATAAAGACATCTACACCGATGCTGTGTGCGGGGTTATCCATTTCGGTCTTGACGCCGTCAAGGAAGGAGCAGCAGATATCGGTTCCGATGTT
Organism: uncultured Eubacteriales bacterium; assembly: GCA_934489945.1. Classification (GTDB taxonomy): domain Bacteria; phylum Bacillota; class Clostridia; order Oscillospirales; family CAG-272; genus RGIG8775. The sequence continues at coordinate 7,519 of CAKSSY010000041.1, read as the reverse complement.
CATTTTACGAATCCCCGCCGCAATGGCGAGTTTGACCTGATCGTCGGGAATTCCGGAACCGCCGTGAAGAACGAGAGGCGTCCCGCCTGTTGCTTCATGAATGGCACCGATTCGCTCAATATCGAGTTTGGGTGGCTTTTTGTAGTGTCCGTGCGCGTTTCCGACAAGTACCGCAAGACAGCATACTCCGGTGCGTTTGACGAATTCCGCAGCTTCCGATACCGAAGTGAATTCGTCCATTGCGGCATCGTTGACACTTCCGATATGACCCAGCTCTCCTTCAACCGGAACGCCGAGTGCTGCGCAAGTATCGACCACGTGTTTTGTCAATGCCACATTTTCTTCAAAGGGATGGGAAGAACCATCGAGCATAATGCCCGTAGCACCGCTGCGAAGAGCCAGCAGGACTTCCTTTTCGGAGGGACCGTGATCCAAATGCAGGCAGACCGGAACACTTGCACGTTTTGCCGCTTCCAATACAATGGGAGCCAGATAGTTGCCGCAACCCTCATTATAAAGCCGCGGATAAATCTGCATAATGACGGAAGCGCGACTTTCCTCGGCGGCAGAGATGACACCGAGGACCGTTTCCATGTTGTAGACATTAAAGGCGGGGATGCAGTAGTTGTCTTTATCCGCCATGGTAATAATTTGCTTGAGTGTAACTAACATTTTTGATTTCCTTCTTTCGATTACAGAACCAATTCTTCCAGTGAAAGCACAGTAACATCGTCCGGAGCGGCTTTTTTCAGAGAAGTATACTCCGATACGGAAGCACACACGATAATGTCTGCTCCCATATTTCGGGCGTTGATAATTCGATCCTGTGCTACTTTTGTGATGACATCGGGCATCCATTCTGTCATCAGAATGTTGCCTGCCCACATCGTGTCCCTGCGATTCAGAAGCATTTCGGTAAGCGTATAGCGCGCCGAAACAATCCGTCGCGCTTCCTCGGTTTCTCCGAGGTCTCTGGAAAGCTGGAAGGGATCCTGATAGGTGGCTTTTTTATCTGTTTTGGCAATCGACAACTTGCCGCTGTCAACCATAGAAGCAAGAAATGCGGAATAGGTGATGGATTCGACATTCAGCGTGATGTCCCATTCGCCGTAGGTGCGTTTGATGACAAGAGCATCCTGAGGATCATAAAGGATCACGCGGGAAAAGGTATTCAACACCGCGGCGCAAGCGGTCATTTGTTTCTTGGTTTCGTCGGCAGCTCCGATAAGATATTCAAGCTGTGCGCCGGAGGCGGGTTCGTCGGCAAGGACGGTGAAGGATACACCTGCCTTTTCCAATGCCAGGATGGCATTTACGGCAGAGGATTCTGCCATATATCTTGCATCGATGCCGAGGAAGAGAAGAGTATCGGTTTTTTTGCTGTGTGCGGCAATTGCGCTTGCGAGTGTTTTTCCGATTTCGGTTTTTCCGTAGGCATTGCCTGTTTCCAGACAGTTTCCGACGAGTTTCATAATGTATGACGGAAGTTGTCCTGTAAGAGCCGCATCAAGACGGGCGGCTTTCGTAAACATTACAGGATCCCAACCTGTCACACACTCCTTCGTGCAAGCCCCGCAACAGGCACATTCGTAAAGGTTATCGGCAATCTCGGAAATATCATAGACTCCGCGATTGACCAAAGACAGACCGAGAGCACGGGCGCGTGCGGTGTTTCTTTCCAAACCCGTGGCGTTTCCGATGGGGCAGATGTGACGGCACATCCAACAGAAACGGCAGGAGTCAACGTGTTTTTTACAAGTTTCGTTCATTGTGTTATCCTCCTATCAGAGTCCGAGTTTGAAGGGGTTCATGATGCCGTTGGGATCAAGTTCACGTTTGATTCCCTCAAACACCTGCATGGCAGGACCGTACTGTTCCTTCATGAGTCTGCCGAGTTTGATGCCGACGCCGTGATGGTCGTTGACCACGCCGCCGTGAGCAATCGCTGTGCGGACTCCTGTTGTCCAGATTGCCTGATGCAAACGGAGAGCCTCAACCGGATCCTTCGGGACATCCTTTCCGTCAACGATGAAGCGGTCATATACCATCGCACCCCATTCATACCAGTGAGAGAAGTGTGCGATGAATTTTGCCTGCGGATAAGTGGTTTCGATTGCTTTTTTCATTGCCCAATAGATTTCCTCAATCTTACCGTAGGGAGCAATGGTGTCCATGGTTCCGAACATCTGAGGCAGGTCCATCATATGACCGGGATAGAAGAAGGTAATCTTTTCCTTCCACCATTTTTCGCCGTATTCGCTTCCCATATCCTCGGCACCGTATTTGCGGAAGGTGTCGAGAAGAATCTTTTCTTCGACCTCTACCATTTCGTGAACGCCTTCATAGGCAACATTCATGAAGGCACCGTCGCGTTCCACGCCGACAATTTTCTTGATTAAAGAAGCGGTTTCGGCGGGATCGTAAAGACGCATGACCGACGGCTTGAATTTTTGCAGAAGTTCTCTTGCCGCGCGGAAGGCACCGCTCATATCTTTGAAGAGGAATCCGCGGAAACGGCGTTCCTCTGGCTGGTCGTAAATTCGCATCTGTGCCTTCGTGATGACACCAAGCGTTCCCTCAGAGCCAATGAAAATCTGATTGAGATCGGGACCGGCCGCATGTTTGGGAGCCGAGGCGGTGTTGATAATATCACCGTTCGGAAGAACAACCTCCATTTGCAGAACCATATCATCGATTTTGCCGTATTTTGTGGACACAACACCGATACCGCGATGCGCGAGGAATCCGCCGACGGTAGAGCAGGTCAGAGAGGAAGGATAGTGCATGGTTGCCTTGCCGACCTCGTTTGCCGCCCATTCAATGTGTTTGTAGATCGATCCGGTACCGCATTCTATGTACATGGCATCGGTGTTGACATCGTAAATCCGGTTCATGCGCTTGGTGTCAAGAACAATGCCGCCGGCAACCGGAATGGCACCGCCCTGAGTTCCGCCGCCGCCGCCCCATGTTGTGACGGGAATTTTGTAATAGTTGGCGATTTTCAGAACCTTGGAGGTCTCGGCGGCATCCTTCGGAGCTACGATGAAATCCGCTTCGGGCATAATGCGCCCTCTGTCAGCCCACATACGGGACAGCCAGTAATAATCGACACTGTGAGTGACCTTGTCAATTTCCTTTGTGGAACAGTTTTCCTGACCTACGGCATCTTCCAGTTCGGTCAGAATCATTGCCTGTAAAAAATCATTCGTTACCATTTTTATCTCCGATCATTCTAAAGATTTATCAACGGAAAGGTTGGGGAAATACTTGCAGAATTCGCGAATTTCGGCGTTATAGTCGCCTTCGATTTCCACAAAGTGGTGAATGTACGGACCGTCTAAAAGCCGGTCCTCCCATTTCTGAAGATCCGGGAATTCCGCCCAAATGTAAGTGCCGTGTGTTTCGGGACCGGGAACCGTTCTGACTTTGCCGGAAAGAATCATGTAATTGCCGTTTTCCTGGTCAAGACGGGCGAGTGTGTATTCGCCGTCCTTGCCGCGGAACCATTCACGCTGGTTTACAAGACGGGCTACGGAGTCCGGAGCTTTGACCGAGAGGGGGAACGGTCCGCAGTGCCACAAAAGTTCGGCGTTTTTGTTTTCGGGATGCCGAACGGTAAATTCGCCCATAAAAGGACGTTTTTTCCCGAATGCGGCAGAATCGAGAAGAGCCATAGTCATGGCACAGTGCATATCGCTTTCACAACTGATGAGATACCCGAGGTCGTTTAGGATTCCGTAAACGGCACAGGGGGCAAGTCCTTCAAACATCACGGGGGTGGCTGTCCAACATTCTGCGGACATGACATCCAGACGGAATTCTTCAAAAAGTCCGATGTATGTCAGCACCAGGCAAGCCATTCTTTCCAGATATTGCGGTGTAAGATCATCCATCCGGTAGTTCTCACGGAAGATCTTGACATATTTGGCGATCTCGTCCGGCTTCGCCTCTTTGGTTTTCAAAAAACGATCCTGAAGAATGGCAAGGTTGATGGGAATGATGCGGATGCCGAATTTTTGCATCAATTCGCCTTCATTCCAAATGACCGAGAAGAAGGGGGCTGGGCGTGTGCCTACCTGACCTATGCGAAGAGATGTGAAATTTTTGACCATGCAGGCAACACGTGCAAAACGGTCAAAGCCGATTTTGAATTCGTCGTCCTCCACACGGCAACAGGGAATGTGTGAGAAGGGAATGTTGTATCGTTGCATCTGGCGGGAGAGACCGAACAGACCGCATTGCGAGTCGGTCGGACGCATACCGTCGACATAATACTCGTCGTCAAGCGGAGCCCAAAGTGCGATCGGTTTTCCCAATGCTTTGGCGATGTCTGCGGCAGCCTCTTCATTGCCGAAATTGGCGTTTATCAGCAAAACCGCATCAACCTCTTCCTTTTTGAAACGTTCAATGGCATCGGCGGCAGAGGCGTCGTCAAAAATCAGGTCGTTGCAACCGAGTCCTTTTGTGTCGGCGAACCGGATGTGGTTATCGGCAAAATTCTTTTCGATGTAGTCAACCATACGATGTCCGCGTTCCTCGGCAGATACCCATGTCAGGAAAGTTTTGGCGGGGCGGTTGGTGGTGTTTCTTCTCATCGGTAGAAGACCGATTTTGATTTGATGTGTCAGCATATTTTCCTCCTGAAAAAATCGTTTCACAACTGACTCCATTGTACCGATCGGAAAGCGGTTTGTAAATGTTAAAAAAAGGTTAAAATTTATAAAAAAAGATACAAAGCGAAAAAAGTATGCTATAATGAAAAAAGAAAAGAGGGTGTGAAAATGAAGATTGTTTCGTTTGAAGAGCTCTATTACAGTGAGTTCGGAATCAGTGATTTTATTTCCAAACCACAAAACTGGTATCAGAGAGGAAATGTATACGATTCTCTTGAAAAACCCAAGCAATCACACACCTTTTTGTGGTTCAAGAACTGCTCCGGCAGTATCACGGACTCGTTGGGGAACACTTTGGATGTGCAAAAAAACCAACTTCTTTATACGGCAAAAGAGTCAAAGTACATTATCCGATTTCGTGATACCGCACCCGGGCGGGACGATACGGTGGTCATTCATTTCCGCATGACGGGAAAGGATGGGGAGGAGATTGCCCCGTCGGTGAAACCACTTATTTGTATAAAAAATGTTGACGCTTCGCTCGGAATTTCCATAGATATGCTTGTCGATGAGTTTCGGAACAATTTGGTTTGTATTCCTGAGGTAAAGTCTGTAATTTACCGTATTTTTTCTATTATTTGTCACAAAAGCCGTCGTGCCATGACAAAAAACAAATTTGATTGTATCCGTGCGGGGATTGAACTGTTGGAGAAGGACAGTGATCTGAGTATTATGGAGATTGCCAAAATGTGCGGTGTCAGTGAGTGTTATTTTCGCCGTTTGTTCCGTGAGTACAGTGGCGATACGCCGATGGATTTTCGCCAGAAACATCGTATGGAGAAAGCGAAACAACTTCTTTTGTCGGACGATATGATGACAATTGGCGAAATTGCAAGCGAATTGCATTTTACCGACATTTATCATTTCAGCAAGACCTTCAAAAATTTCACAGGACAGTCTCCGACTGCCTACATTAAAAGCCAAATTGCAAAATCCTGAAAAAAGAAAAAATCAAGGATTTCCCGTCTGATGCTTTTCAATACATTCAATACATATTGTTATGTTGCCATTTTCTCTCCAAAAGAAGGGAATGTTTGTTTTGGAGAGAAAAGTCGAAAAATTTTGGGCTGTAAAAACATTGTTTTTACAGCCCTCTTTTTTATATTCATTTTACACGTAAACGTCGAATATCATCGGCTTTCGGCGTGACGTATGCCGTCCAGTTGGTGTGATAAATGACAAAACCGGGGCGTGCGGCAGGCGGCTTCTTGATGTTTTTGGCAAGTGAGTAGTCGACGGCGATGTTCTGTCCGCCATAAGCCTTGGAATGGAACGCCGCAATTTCTGCCGCTTGCGTGAAGTCGCGGTCGGTCGGTTCCTTACCGTCGGTAACAAGAACTACGTGTGATCCCGGGACATTCTTGGCGTGAAACCAGTAGTCGGTCTTAGCGGCGAGCTTAAAGGTGATAAATTCGTTCTGAATGTTGTTTTTGCCACAAAGAACGGTCATACCGTCATCCGTTTTGAATTTTGCCACGACCGGCGTTTTTTGCTTTTGGGCGGTAAAGTTCTTCACTTTGGAGGCATAGCCGCTTTTGTGAAGCTCATCGCGTATTTCGGCAAGGTCGGTCGGCGATTCAGACCGTTCAAGAGAATCCAGTACCGAATTCAGATATTCGATTTCCGAAAGATCCAGAGCGATCTGTTTAGTCAACTCGGTCTTGGCGTTTTTTGCCTTGTTGTATTTTTTGTACAACTTTTGGGCGTTGTTGGCAGGAGTGAGACGCTCGTCCAGCGTGATTTTTACCGTCATGGGGTTTCCATCGGCATCGCAGTTCTCATAGTCGGGCAATGTGACCTCTTTCATGCCGCGTTTTAACATATAGATATTGGCGGTGATGATGTCGCCCTCTTTTTTGTATTGTTCGCCGCGTTCACATTCGTCAAGTTCAGCGCGTTGTAACTCCAGTTTTCGGGTGACGCGGGAAAGAGAGTTGGTCAACAGCTTTTGCACGTCCGAAGCCCGTTGACGGACTCGTTGCTCGTTGTCGCGGCTCCCGAAAAACAGATCCAATAATGCGCCGACACTTTCAGGATGTTTATGGGTAAAATCATCTCCATACTGCGAAAGTTCACAGAAGGCATATTCTACCGGAGTATCGTTGCGACAGATAAGAGTGGGTGTATAAGTGTTTTCACGAATACCATTCATCATGGAAGAGAATTCACGCCAGATGGCAGAGGCGTTGAAACCGTCGCAGAGCGTGTCGGTCTTTCCCGTTGCACGGAAGGCGATCTCGCGGGCAATGGCTGCGGAAATGCCGAGAAACGATGCAAGAATAAACTTGTCCGTCGGTTTTCCGTTTCCCTCCGATTCGGCAATTGACATAAAATTTTCGTACGATACCGCCATAGGATCGTGTTTGTTCTGCTTTGGGGGAAGTTCATATTTCATGCCGGGCAGAACCTGTCGCAGACTGCTGGTTGAAAAATCAATGGTTTTGAGAGCAGCGAGAATTTTCATCCTGCTGTCTGCAAAGATCAGATTGCTGTATTTTCCCATAATCTCGGCAACGAGATACATGGTACATTCATATCCCATTTCATCCCGTGTTTCAAAACCGAGAATTGCTACGCGCTCAAACCCGGATTGCTCCGTTGAGATGAGTTTTGCTCCCTGAAGATGTTTTCGGAGGAGCATGCAAAACATGGGCGGATTTTGCGGATTTTCCTTTTGCTCTCCCGTAAAGCCGATACGGGGATTGTTGGCACCTGCATTGATGAGCAGACGTTTTCCACCGCTCTTCGACCGGATTTGCAGAACGATTTCGTCACGCTCCGGCTGGTAAACCTTTTCCACGCGTGCGCCGAGCGATTCCTCACGAATTTCGTGAAGGGTACAGGCA
>CAKSSY010000040.1 GCA_934489945.1 uncultured Eubacteriales bacterium | reverse complement strand
TTCGCCCGCCTTTTCAAAGGCGGCGCGGTCAAGGACGCGGAGTCCTTGTCGCGCTCCGCAGAGCGCGAAATCTCTCAACGGCGTTTCTTTTTGTTTAGCTTTTTCTTTGCGCCTTTGGCTCCAAAGAAAAAGCGGCTGTGGAGTTTGTGAGAGGGAACAGGAGAGCCGAAAGCGGAGGGAACCCTTTTTCCCAAAGGGAGTCCCTCCGTTTTTGTTCTTCCCATCCTTCTCACTTTCTGACAAGATATTTCCGCATATCAATGGCACAGGCGATGAGGATGATAAGACCTTTGATAATATATTGCATATTGGAGTCGATGCCGAGGAAAGTCAGACCGACGAAAATGATACGGAGAAGCAAAACACCGAGAATCACGCCCCGTATCTTACCGATACCGCCGACGAAGGAAACCCCGCCGATGACGCAGGCTGCAATGGCGTCAAGTTCATAGTTGAGTCCCGTGGCGGCACTGTTTGAGCCGATACGCGCCGCTTCAATGAAGCCTGTCACGGCATACAGCACACCTGCAAGCATGAAGACCGAGATAATGGTGGTACTGACATTTACACCCGAGACGTTTGCCGCCTCCGGGTTGGAGCCGACGGCAAACATATTTTTGCCGAAAACCGTTTTGTTCCAGACAAACCACATGATAATCGTGATGAGAATGGCATAGAACACATAATTCGGCACCGAAACGCCCCACAGTTTCAGGACACTGCCTGTGATAAAGCGTGTGTAGCCGGTGTCAAGTCCCGAGATTGACTGCCCGTTGTTGGTTCCCTGCATGAGGTAGATCAGAAGCACACCGTAGGTGATAAGCTGGGTTGCCAGTGTCACGATGAAGGGATGCAGATTGAACTTTGCGGTGCAGAAGCCGTTGACGAAACCGACGAGGGCACCGATAATCAGCACGATCAGAAACACGATGGGCAGGGGAAAGGTGTCGAGTCCGTGGAACATCTTGTTTGCGTAGCCGCTTGCCTGCAACAGGGAGGCTGCCACACAGGCGGTCACGCCGACGATTCTGCCGGCGGAGAGGTCGGTGCCTGTGAGAATGATACAACCCGCAATGCCGAGCGCGATGGGCAGGTTTGCGGCAGACAGCGAGAGAATGTTGATGATGGATGACAGAGAAAGAAAGCGCGGATCGTAAATTTCGATTCCGAGAATGGCAATCGCCAACAGAATATAAAGCGAATTGCCGATAAAAAATTCATTTCGCCGACGGCGACGTTCGTCCCGGTCGAGTGCTTTGAAGTCGGCGTAGCGTTTTTTGAAATTTAGTCTTTCAAGCATGGGTTTCTCCTTCAGACGTATTTGGCGGCAAGTGTCAGGATCTCTTCCTGTGTGGTACGGTCGGCACTTACCTCACCCGCGAGCCGTCCGCCCGACATCACGAGGATCCGGTCGCAGATTCCGAGCAGCTCAGGCATTTCGCTGGAGACCATGAGGACCGATCTGCCGCTTTCGGCGAGCTTCAGAATGAGCTGATAAATCTCGTATTTGGCACCGACATCAATACCGCGTGTCGGCTCGTCGAGCAGCAGGATGCGCGGTTCGGTCAGAAGCCAACGACCGAGAATGACCTTCTGCTGGTTGCCGCCGGACAGTGTGCGGATCTTGGCGGCTGCGGAGGGAGTCTTGATCCGCAGATCACGAATGTTTTTTTCGGTATCGCGCCGCATTTTTCCGCCGTTGAGGAATCCCCAGCGGCGATAGGCGCGCAGATGCGAAATGACGGTATTTTCGGTGATGTCGAGAATCCCGAAGATGCCGCCGGAGCGTCGTTCTTCGGTCAGAAGGGCAAAGCCGTTTGCGATGGCTTCACGGGCGTTGCCGTTGCGGATTGGTTTTCCGTCCAGTGTCATCTCGCCGCTTTCCCGTGCGCGCAGACCGAACAGGCACTCCAGAACCTCGGTGCGTCCTGCACCCGCCAGTCCCGCAAGCCCGACAATCTCTCCGCGCCGCAGATCAAAGGAAACATCCTTTACCTGTGCGTAACGTGCACAGAGTCCGCGCACCGACAGTGCCACGTCTCCGGGCTTTGTGGTTTTGGGAGGAAAACGGTTTTCGAGTGTCCGTCCGACCATCAGCCGGATGAGGGTGTCCATGTCAAGTTCTGAGGCGGGCTTGGTGTCAATTGTCTGCCCGTCGCGCATGACGGTCACATCGTCCGAAATGCGGAGGATCTCCTCCATTTTGTGCGAGATGTAGATAATGCCGCATCCGTTTTCCCGCAGACGACGGATGATTCCGAAGAGGTGTTCGACCTCGGTTTCGTTGAGCGACGAGGTCGGTTCGTCGAGAACAATGATGCGCGCGCCGTAGGATACCGCCTTGCCGATCTCCGCCATCTGCCGCGCAGCAACCGGCATGGTGGACATGATACGACGCGGGTCGATGTCGATCCCGAGATCGTCGAAAATTGCCTTGGTGTCAGCGTGCATTTTTCCCTCGGCAATGAAAAAGCCGAACTTTTTTGGATAACGTCCGAGCCAGAGGTTGTCGCTTACGTTCCGTTTGAGAGCCTGATTCAGTTCCTGATGCACCATTGCCACGCCGTGTTCCAGCGCGTCCTTCGGGGTCGGGAAGTCGACGGGTTTGCCGTCAAGCAGAATCTCGCCGTCGTCCTTGCGGTAGATGCCGAACAGACACTTCATCAGCGTGGATTTGCCGGCACCGTTTTCCCCCATGAGCGCGTGAACCGTGCCGGGACGGACACGCAGGGTGACATCCGAAAGTGCCTTCACGCCGGGAAATTCCTTGCTGATATGATTCATTTCCAGTAAATATTCGCTCATATTTCCGTTTTTTTGCTCCGGTTTCATGAAAAATGATCGCGGGGCTTCGCGCCTTGTGCGGACGAAGCACCCGCGTAGGGGTTCGGTCAGGAATTTGTATAAATGGCGTAGGGAATACGGACTTTGGCTACGTCCGAGTCGATACTGAACTCGGTGACATCCGAAAGCAGATTGCCGCCGGCAATGCCGTTTTTCGCAATGTGCAGAAGAGCCTTTGCCATGCCGTCATTGTCCTGTTTGATGGTTCCCGCCATTTTGCCCGCACTGATCAGTTCTTTGGCTGCCGAGGTTGCGTCCACACCGAAAACGGGAATGGTTACCGCATCGGCACTTCCGGTGTTGTAGCCTGCCGCAGCAAGTGCCGAGATAGCACCCTCCGCCATGCCGTCGTTGTTGCAGATGACAAGTTCAACCATATTTTTGCCTGCGGTGCTGTAGGAGGCGAGGATGGTGGTCATATAGTCGTTTGCCGCCTGTGCCGACCATTTGCCTTCGCGGTCAAGCAGATACTTGTCCGTGTTGCCGGCATCGTAGAACGAAAGCTCGGGTTTTCCGGCGGCGGTCAGCTTTTTGTTTGCGTTCTCTACCGAATATTCGGTGCGGTAGATGGCTTCGTTGTTTCCTTTTTCTCCCATGAACATGACGTAGGAGATTTTGCCGTCACCGTTGAGGTCGGTTTTGTCGTAGTTTGCGAGCAGATAGTCGCCGATCATGTCGCCTTGCAGATAGCCCGCTTCGGCGGCGTCGGTGCCGACGAACACGCACTTGTCATAACTGTTGACAACATCGTTCGAGACTTCGCGGTTGAAGAACACAACCGGAATGTCAGCTTTCTTGGCAAGTGCCACGATGCCGTTTGCGGCATCATCCGAGCCGGTGGTGACAATGTTGACGACAAGCATCTTCGCGCCCTTGGTGATGGCGGTCTGAATCTGCTCGGTCTGCGTGGTTTGACTGTTGTTGCTGTCGTAGTCCTGATAACGGATGCCTTCATTCTTGAACAGCGTGTCGAGGGAGGAACGGACGGTGGAGATATAGGTGTCGCTGTAGGTGTAGTAGAAAACGTGTACGTCTGCCGCCGCACGTGAACTGCAACCGGCAAATGACGGCACCAGAAGCACCAGAACCATCAGAAAAATCATTGCTTTTTTCATGGAATCACCTTCCTTTTGCTAACAGTATGGTGCGCGACGGACAAAATTATTCGCAAAAAAATGCTCGTGTTTTTGAATTTGAGAAATGTTTTCAAATTCTCTTGACAAGAACGTGAAAACGTGATATAATCAAACGAATTTGAGAATGATTTGCAGATTTGCGAGAGGAAAAACCGATTTTGAAAAAAATGATTTTGTGTCTGACGGCACTGATTCTGATAATAGGGGGGCTGGCGGGATGTGCGGCGTTGCCGGCGGACGACGGACGTCCCGAAGTGGTCTGCACGACCTTTGCTCAGTACGATTGGGTGCGTCGGATTACCGACGGGACGGACCGTCTGCACATCACCCTTCTTGTGGGCAGCGGACGGGATATGCACAGCTACAACCCGTCGGTGGCAGACATTGCGGCAATTACGGAAAGCGACCTTTTGATATACGACGGCGGCGTTTCCGAGGCGTGGGTCGGGAAAATTGCGGAGAACCGCCGGGTAGGGGAAACATTGAATCTGATGGAAATTCTCGGAGACGGTGTCAGACGCGAAGAACTGCCCGAGGGTGCCGGGGAGGAACACGACCGCGACGGTCACGTCCATGAACCCGGGGAAACCGAGGCGGATGAGCACGTTTGGTTGTCTTTGAGAAACGCGTCGCTGTTTTGCGGGCGAATCGCAGAGGCACTGTGCCGTCTTGACGAAACGAACGCAGATGTCTATCGGCGCAACAATGAGGCGTATTGTGCGGAGCTGGCTTCGTTGGATCGGGATTTTGCGTCGTTTGTCGCGTCTTCGGCGAAAAAAACGCTGATTTTTGCCGATCGTTATCCCTTTCGCTATTTGGCGGAGGATTACGGGTTGAGCTGTTATGCGGCGTTTCCGGGTTGTTCGTCCGAGAGTGACGCGAGCTTTGAAACGGTGATCGTTCTGGCAGAGAAGGTTGACGAGACGGGTGCACCCGGGGTTTTGGTGATTGACGGGTCGGACGAAAAGGTTGCCCGTGCGGTTCTCGGGGCGACAAAGAAAAAAACGGGGCAGATTTTCCGTGTGGATTCCATGCAGTCGGTGGTTGACCCGGAAAAGAAGGACTATCTCGAAACGATGCGCCAAAATCTTGCGGTTTTCAGTGATTTTCTGAGAGAGAACGGGGAAACGGGAGAACGGTCAGGAACTTTTTGAAAAAAGTTCCCGACACCCTCAAAAACTTTTGGAACAAAAGGAAAAAGGTGCGTCGCCGCAACGCCAAACAAACCGGCGAGACCGCAATAAAAGTTTTTGCGCCGGCGGCTGGAAAGTTTGCAGAAAAAGCGTTGGGGAGCCTTTTATAAAAGGCTCCCCAACGCTTTTTATTTTATTCGTTAATAAATCGGATATTTGGCACAAAGTTCGTTGACCTTGGCAAGGGTTTTCTCACGGGTACCCTCAAAGTCGATTACGCAATCGCGAATCATGGAGGCAATCGCCACCATCTCTTCTTCACGGAACCCGCGCGAGGTCACAGCCGGCGTTCCGAGACGGACTCCGCTTGTGACAAACGGACTTTCGGGATCGTTGGGAACGGTGTTCTTGTTTGCCGTAATCCGGACTTCGTCAAGACGGTGTTCCAACTCTTTTCCCGTAATGCCGGTGCCGCGCAGATCAAGCAACATCAGATGATTGTCGGTTCCGCCCGAGACCAAAGAGAGTCCGTTTGCCATCAGAGAGTCGGCGAGAACGGCGGCGTTTTTCACGATCTGCTTCTGATAGTTTTTGAAATCGTCGGTCAGAGCTTCTCCGAACGCTACTGCCTTGGCAGCGATAATGTGCATCAGAGGTCCGCCTTGCGTGCCGGGGAAAACTGCCTTGTCAATGGATTTGGCATATTGCTCACGACAGAGAATCATGCCGCCGCGCGGACCGCGGAGCGTTTTATGCGTGGTGGTGGTGACGACATCGGCGTAGGGAACCGGACTCGGATGAAGTCCCGCAGCTACAAGACCGGCAATGTGTGCCATGTCGACCATAAGATATGCACCGACCTCATCGGCAATTTCGCGAAAACGCTTGAAGTCGATGATGCGGGAATAGGCACTGGCACCGGCAAGAATCAACTTCGGCTTGCAGGAAAGTGCTGTTTCACGGACTTTGTCATAGTCGATACGCCCTGTAATATCGTCAACGCCGTAAGGCACGATATGGAAATAAGTGCCGGAAATGTTGACGGGTGAACCGTGAGAAAGATGACCGCCGTGTGCGAGATTCATGGAAAGAACCGTGTCGCCGGGTTTGAGCAGGGCAAAGAAAACGGCGAGATTGGCGTTGGCACCGCTATGAGGCTGAACATTGGCGTGCTCGGCACCGAACAGCTTTTTGGCACGCTCACGTGCGATGTTTTCCACAATATCCACACAACCGCAACCGCCATAATAGCGTTTTCCGGGATAGCCTTCGGCATATTTGTTGGTGAGAACGGTTCCCGCGGCGAGCAGGACGGCTTCGGAAACAATGTTTTCGGAAGCAATCAGTTCAATGTTGGCTCTTTGGCGGGCAAGCTCGGCATCGCAGGCGGCAAAGACCTCTTTGTCATAGTCGGCAAGTTTGTCAAAAAACATGGCACACACTCCTTTTTACATCTGAAAATCATAGTATTATTTATGATAACAGATTTACGACTGCTTGTCAAGGACGGATTTGTAACATTTCCCGCGCCTTGCACGGGATGGCGGGCGGTTGATGTGTGTGAAAGGGCAAATGTGAACAAAAAAAGAAGAAAAGATTGTTCAAAACGACAAAAATTCGGAAAAACGGTTGCCAAAAATAATGATTTGTGCTATAGTTAATATGTATTAACATCGGCGGGACTGCCGGCGAACCTTCCGAACGTATGACAGATGCCGGAGAAAGAGGAGACAAACCATGAAAAAAACATTCAGGACCATGCTGGCGGTGCTTCTTGTGCTGGTGACCGTTCTTTCGCTTGTTGCGTGCGGCGAGGATTCGGCACAGACCACCGATAAACCCGAATCCACAAAGGCACCCGAAACTACGAAGGCACCCGAAACTACGAAGGCACCCGAAACTACGAAGGCACCCGAGACCACAAAGGCACCCGAAACTACGAAGGCACCCGAAAGCACCAAAGAGCCGGAAACACTGCCTCCGTTGCCCGATGTTCCGGATGTTCCGGGTATGACGATCTATAAGCGCGCCGATCTCCGCACCGATGCGGAAGGCGTTGATGCACAGACGGCAATTTACGATCAGACCGGTCTGATGTTTACCGATAACTATAATGTTTCCAAACCCAGAAACGGTGTTTCGGTTGCGAACGGTTCCATTCATCTTGCCGGCGGTGCACAGGCATATGTCAACCGGAAAAACCTTGACGGCGTTGCCGATTCTTCGGAGTTTCTGATGATGTTGCTCGGCGAGTCCGAGTATGAGAAAATCACGATGGAGTTTGATCTCAAAGCTGCGCCCAACGACCCGGAAAATGCCAGTGTCGGCGGTTCGTTGTTCCGCTTCAATACGGTGGAGAAATTTACCAATCCCGGAAAATCCACAGCGAATTATTTCCCGCTTTTCGGTGTTACCAAGACGCTGGATGCGGTTCGTTTCGGGAAGTTCGGCGGTGACCCTGCCGGAACAGTGACCGAGATTGCATATGATGTCAACAAGACCTACCATCTGACCTATACCTTCTCTCCCAAGACCTACGATGTGACGCTTACAATCGCCGAGGTACTTGCCGACGGTACATACGCCGAAGCAAAGACGGCAACCGATAACTATGGAAAACTTGCAGAATACCTCGAAACCGCTTACAAGACCATCTGCGGCGGAACGGCAGAAACCCTTTCTGCCAAGCTCGATGAGCTTTATGAAAAGGAATTTTACCTGTTCTTCATGTTTGGCAGAGCCGGCGGACAGTGGGATATGGATATCTCGAACTACCTTGTTCGCGTCGGTAAATAAGTCGATCAGACCCGCATAAATTATAATTTTGAAATTCCTCAAATCGTTTTCTCAAGCAAGGGAGGATTTTCACAACATATTGTAATATCAGGAAAGGAATGGATAACATGAAGAAAACAATCAAAGTGTTGGTTGCTCTTTTGCTGTTGTTGACGCTTGTTTTTGCGGCAGTTTCCTGTGACAAGAACAAAGAAACGGATACCGACACCGAAAAAACAACCGATTCGATCAAGAATCCCGAGACGACAAAGGAGCCCGAGACAACAAAGAAACCCGAGACAACAAAGAAACCTGAGACGACAAAGGAACCTGAAACCACCAAGGAACCTGAGACGACGAAGGAACCTGAGACGACAAAGGAACCTGAAACTACCAAGGAACCCGAGACGACGAAGGCGCCTGAGACCACTAAGGAACCCGATAAGCCCGCTCCTACACCGGCAGAGCATGTTCATGACTATGAAATGTTTATGGAGTCGGCAACCTGCGTCAAAGACGGTGTTATGAGATATGTCTGCAAGTGCGGCGAATCTTATGAAGAAGTTCTGAGCAAGGCGTACGGACATTCCTTTACGGTGTTGTACGAAACCGTAAAGGCGGCGGATGATCCTGCCGGAAAAGGTTATGAAACGTTCCTCTGCAAGGTATGCGATGAGCCGAAGACGATTGTGGCAAACGATCCCGACGGACATTTCTATGTTCTCGGCGAGGATGGTGACTACCATTGCGCCTGCGGTGCGACCAAGGAAGGAACCAAGATCGTAAAGACCGATGTGGCAACCATTACTTTTGATGACAAAAAAGTATCGACCGACGGTTTCAAACTTTCCGGTAGCTATGCGGATTCCCTTTTTGTTGACGGGAAGTTCAAACTCTCCGGCTACAACGATCAGGTCAAGCTCGAATTGACTGCGGAAAGCAATCCTTTGGCTTCCGAATTGCTTAAGAACGGTCAGTACAATGGAAAGTCAATTACCGCTGCCGATCTTTCGTTTGAACTGTCCTATACGGGTGAACTTCCGACCCGTGACAAAGTGGATGATTGCCGCGTCCTCAATTTCCAGGGGGCGAAGGGGACCATCATCAAGAATCTCTACATGATGAAGCAGTCCGACGGCAAGGTCCTTCTTTGGTCCGACAGCAAGGACAATGCCGTTGTCATGAAAACCGGCAAGTCCTATACCGTTACTTTCCATGTTGAGCACGGAACGCAGGTGGCAACGATCGTTGTGTCCGCTGAGGGAATGGCAGATCAGACGATTATGACCTTTGATTTCGGCAAATCGACGACGTTCTCTCTTGACACGATGACGCGCTTTACGTTTGGCAGAGCAAAGTTTTATTCTGCTGACGACACCTTCTGTGTTTTCCTTGACAATTTGAAGCTCAGTTGTTATGCTTCCGAGGATGCAGGCAGCACGTTGGTGGAAAAGGTTCTGTGGGAAGATAATTTCGACAGAGAAACTTCCGGCAATACATGCCAGTCGTCCCTTGCCAACAGCATGGGTGCGTACTTCGGCGGCTCTGCAACGAGAAAAGACGCAATTTCCGGTTTGCTCACCGATGGCAATAAGGCTCGTTCTCAAGAACGGACAGTGGGTGTTTGGAAACTGGTATTTTGCACAGTCGTTGGATGCCGGCAATTCTGCGGAATTCTTCAAGGTTTTGTTTGGCGAGAGCAATTATGAAACGATTACGTTGTCTGTAGACATCAACGCTAATTTTGCTACCGCAACCAGAGATGTGAACGGCGGTCTGTTCCGTTTGCAGGCGGGCAATGGCGGCAATAACAACAAGGCTTGCTTCACGTTGTTCGGTGTGGCAGGCATTGAAGACAGCACCGGTGCTACGGCAAACGCCAAGCTGACATTCGGTGCCTCGATGAGCGGAACCGCAACGAGTGTCGCTTATGATCCCAACGCAACCTATCACTTGGTTTACACCATCAATACCAAGACATATACCATTACCGGTAAGGCACAGATCGTCAATTCGGACGGTACTTACGGCGAAGAGATGACGCTCGGAACCGCAAGCTACAAAAATATCGTCGATTACATCAACAATCAGTACACTTCCAAGGTTTCCGCCGGCACGGCAACCACTTTGGATGGTAAGATGAAGGAACTGGCAGAGAATGATGTGTTTGCCAGCTTCCTGATGGGACGTCAGAACGGCGGTTGGACGTTGACGCTTGACAACTACAAGGTTTCCACAATGGTGGAAGACGGCGGTACAACCGAAGAAGAGAGCGGTCTTAGTCTTAACTTCGATACGACCGACGACTTTGTGACATACATGGGCAATCAGACCAATGGACTCACCCTATGCAATGGCACGGACAGAAACGGCGAAATCCGCGAAAACACCTATTATAACAATGGTGGAATGTGCTATTTTGAAGATACGAGCAAGTTGATGTTCGGTGGTCTGGATACAGGTAGTCCCTTCTCGTATACCGTCACCTTCAAAATGAAGATGGAAACGTTTGGTTCGCAGGAAAATGATACTTTGCTGAATATTCACGGTTACAATACATCGGGAGGGATTTCCAACTGGAACAAGGAAATTTGCGTGGACACAACGGGAAATATCCATATGAACGGAAAGCTGTCGCAGGGTGTTACCGTCAATAAGGATGAATGGTTTGAGGTGAAACTCGTGGTAAATGGTGCAACCAAGACCGAAACTCTTTTCATCAACGGTACAGAGTGCGGCTCAAGAACGATTGGCATGAGTACTTCGGCGAATCGTTGCGGTTTCCGTCTCGGAAATGGCGGCGGTGCCAAGTTCTACGTGGATGACTTCAAGGTCGTGAAAAACGGTTAAGATCTGACGAAAGCATTTCGTCCGGGGGCTGTAAACCCATCAGGGTTTTACAGCCCCTGAAAATTTATGGGGATTTCGTGTTTTTCTGGACAGAATCCCTCTGTTTTTGCGTGCCGCGCTCATGTTGATTTTTGCGGGTGCTCTTGACACGACGATGGAATTGTGTTATAATACGGATAGAAAACTGGCTTTGCGGCTTTTTTTCGGAATGTTCATTTGTTGCGCACTTGTACAAGTTTTTGAGCGCGATGCCAAAGCTCCCCGCAAACAGAAGTGCTGTTTGCAACGGAACGAACCGAACGGATTCGCAGAGTGTTATAAAGTGAGATGCTGTGATGGAATTTTTCGATATACATTGTCATATGCTTGCCGCAGTGGACGATGGGGCAAAGACCGAATCCGAGATGTTTTCCATGCTGGATCTTGCGTATGAGGACGGTGTCAGAAAAATCTGCATGACACCGCATCATGAGGTGGAAACTTTCGGATTTTGCCCGGATAAAATCCATGCCGCTTTTGCGGCGGCGGAGACCTATGCGTCGCGGAATCTGCCCGGACTTTCTTTGTATCTGGGAAGCGAAATCAGTTGTCGGATTGACAATGTTGAGGACTTGCGCTCGGGCAGGTGTTGCACATTGGCGGGCGGGAGATACGTTTTGGTGGATTTTCTGGATGTGCCGGACGCGGAACAGATTCGCCGCGCACTGGAGCAGTTTTGCTGTGCCGGCTATATTCCTGTTGTTGCACATGTGGAACGCTATCGCTGTCTTGCGGGAAAACTCCGTGAGATTGAGTATTTGTCCGCCGACGGTATTCTTTTTCAGATCAATGCCACATCGCTTTTGAAAGATCGGAGGGATCTTGAGAAAAGAACCGCCGAAAAGATTCTCGCACGGGGACTTGCGGATGTGATCGCTTCCGATGCACATGATACGAAAAAACGACCTCCGGTTCTTTCTGCCGCCTTTCATTTTGTGGAGGAACGCTACGGCGGAGATTCCGCGGAGTTGCTCTTCCGCAAAAATCCGGGGAAAATACTGGAAAACAAGACAATCCGCTCATAAAAGGGAAAGGAAAAATCATGGAACAAACCGTTCATCAAACCAATAACGAGACTGTTCTGAATCTCAGAGACCTGCTCGGCGTGCTTTGGAGACGACTCTGGATCATTCTTCTTGCCGCGGCGATTGTGGGTGGTGCCTGTTTTGCTTATAAATACTACACGTATACCGAACAATATACCTCAACGGCACAGTTGTTTATTCTGAATGCCAAAGGGCTGGAGTCGGGCAATGCCTCGGCATCTTCGGTTTCGTACTATTATTCTCTGGCACTTTCGATGGTGGAGGACTGCAAGGAGCTGCTTGTCAGCGATACGGTTCTCAGAGATGTGGCAGATGAGTTGAATCTGGATGTCGCGCCTAAGGTTCTCAAAGATATGGTGAAGATCGAGGATACTGAAAAGTCACGGATTCTCAAGGTTTCGGTGACGACGGGAAATCCCGAACTTTCCAAGGAAATCGTGGATTCTCTTTGCAAATTCGGAAAGGACAGAATCAGTGAGATCACCGGCGGAGAACAGATCAGTGTTTTTGAGGAAGGAACATTTTCCCGTGTTCCCTCCAACGACGTCGGGCTGACGTTGCCCGCTCTTGCGGCACTTGGTGCGGCAATCCTTGTCTATGGCATTTTTCTGCTCGTCCATGTACTGGATGACAAGATTAACGAGTCGGAAGATGTGGAAACCGTTCTCGGACTTACCGTGTTGGGGGATATTCCCTTCCGGTCGGGAGATGATTCGGACGGAAGAAACAGCAAGCGTTACGGAAAGTTTTACAATAAGTATTACAGCAAATATTACGGTCGATACGGCGGAAAGTATTCCGGTAAATAAAGCAACGCGAGACGGGGTTCCCGCAAAACAAAAGAAAAGAGAGGCTATCCATGAAAACCATTACCTTGAAAGAAGAAAAAATCAAGGATTACTTTTCGACAGAAGCATACAGAACGCTGAGAACCAATATGCAGTTTTGCGGGAGCGATGTTAAGTGTATTGCCCTGACCAGTTGTATGCCGAATGAGGGAAAGACCACGATTGCGTTTGAAATGGCAAAGTCCTTTGCGGAAGTAGGGAAGAAGGTATTGCTGATTGATGCCGATCTTCGGAAATCCGTCGCGGTCAGAAAATATACCACCGAGATGGGTGTTGTCGGTCTGAGCCGGTTTCTTTCCGGACAGGCAACCGAGGATGAGGTGATTTTTCATACGCAGTATCCGGGTTTTGATATTATTTTTGCGGGACAGTATCCTCCGAATCCGGTGGAGCTTTTGAGCGGACTGACATTCCGGAAATTGATAGAGGACAGCAAATCGGTGTACGACTATGTTCTGATCGACACTCCGCCGCTCGGTATGGTAATTGACTGTGCCGTTGTTGCGGGAATCTGTGACAGTGCCCTTATGGTGGTAAGTGTCGGAAAAATACACAGAGTGCAGGCAATTGAGGTCAAGGAACAGCTTGAGAGAAGTGGTGTCCGTATTTTGGGCGTGATTCTCAATCACAACACGGGAAAGAGAATTGACCAAAGAAAGAAGAAAGAGGGAAGCCGTTATTATTATGCCAAGAAATCCGACAAAACCGAGTCCGGAACAGGCGTGAAGAAAAACGAGGCTGAAAAAACGGCATCGACCTTTGAGGTCCGAAACTGATAGAAAAGCTGCTGTCGTTGACGGCAGCTTTTTGTAAAAAATAAATAAAAAAACGAATAAAAATATTGACAATTTGGGCATAATATGTTATACTGAACATACCAAAACGGGAAATGGGAAATTTTTGAAAAAAAGGGAATATCCCGGTGCCCGAAATTCGGGTGTGCTCAAGGAGGGGAAAGAATATGGAAATAGCAATTATAGCAAGTGATGGCAAGAAGGAACTGATGACGCAGTTCTGCATCGCATACTGCGGAATCCTGAGCAAGCACAATTTGTGTGCTACCGGAATTACGGCAAAATATATCAGTGAAGCGACGGGACTGGAGATTGAACGCCTTCTCAGCGGGGAACACGGCGGGGAGGAGCAGATTATTTCCCGGTTGGCGTATAATGAAATTGATGTGCTTTTGAATTTCCGGGATTCCAAACCGAGCTCTGCTTTTGATGAGGTGGAAAATGAGATGATGCGGATGTGTGACTTGTACAACATTCCGTTTGCCACGAATATTGCCACGGCGGAGTTGATCATTCTTGCGCTGGATCGCGGAGACATTGACTGGCGTGAGGCTTTGAATCCCCGCTCCGAATACAACAGAAAAAAGAAACTTGCCAAGTGAGGAGAACGTTTGGAGAGCCTTTTACAAAAAGCTCTCCAAACGTTCTTTTCTGCAAATTCCCCAGCCGCTTTTTCTTTGAAGCCAAAGGCGCAAAGAAAAAGCTAAGCAAAAAGAAACGCCGATAGGAGAACGTGCCGCTTTTTGAAAAAAGCGGCGCAAAAACTTTTATTGCGGTCTCGCCGTTTCGTTTTGCATCACGGCGGTGCATCTTTTTCCCTTTGTTCCAAAAGTTTTCGCGGGGTTTGGGGAGCCTTTTGCAAAAGGCTCCCCAATGTTCCCCGTCCGTGGATTTTCAAAAAAACTGTTGACAAAACGGAAAAATGGGTGTAAAATAAAGAAAATATAAAAAACGGCAGGACAAACGCCCCGCGAAAGGTACACAGAGAGAGGTTCATGTGCTGAAAGAACCTTTTCCGGAACAGGGAAACGAACCACCCGTCCGTAATTGCATAAAAATGAAGCAAAAGCCCGGGTGGAACCGTGCGGAAGTTATTCCACACCCCGACAAGAATGAGTATCTTGTCAGGGTGTTTCTTTTTTCGGAGAAGATGCGCCGGACGGACAACTTCCGGCAAATAAGTGTCCGGCTCTTGTGCCGGAAAATCATGGAACGCACAGAAAATAAACGTATAAAAAACAAAGGAGAAAAATCATGAAGGTTATTTATGCAAACGGGAACGTTGCCGAGTGTGCACAGGATGAGGAACTTCACATCCTTCGCCACACCGCAGCTCACATTCTGGCACAGGCGGTCAAGCGTCTTTATCCTTCTGCCATGTTTGCTTATGGTCCCGCTAACGAAAAAGGGTTCTATTATGATATGGATTTGGGCGATGTCAAGCTGTCTGACGAGGATCTCCCCGCTATTGAGGCTGAGATGAAGAAGATTGTCAAGGAAAATATTGCCATCAAGCCATCGGTTCTGCCTCGTGACGAAGCGGTTGCGTTTATGGAGTCCCGCGGCGAAAAGTACAAGGTCGAACACATTGCCGATCTGCCTGCCGATGCCGAAATCAGCTTCTTTACGCAGGGAGACTATGTGGATATGTGTGTCGGTCCGCATCTCTGCTATACCAAGGCGTTGAAGGCGTTCAAGTTGCTCGGCATCTCCGGTGCGTACTGGAAGAACGATAAGAACAACAAGATGCTTACCCGTATCAAGGGTACGGCGTTCCGCACGCAGCAGGAACTGGATGATTATCTGAAGCTGCTGGAAGAGGCGGAGAGACGCGACCATCGCCGTATCGGTAAAGAGATGGGACTGTTTATGCTTTGCGACGAAGCCCCCGGTTTCCCCTTCTTCCTGCCCAAGGGTATGGCTCTGAAAAATGCTTTGATTGATTATTGGCGCGAAATCCACACACGGGAGAATTATGTGGAGGTTTCCACGCCTCTCATTATGAACCGTCATCTGTGGGAAACCAGCGGACACTGGGATCACTACAAGGACAATATGTATTCGACGATTATTGACGATGAGACCTACTGCATCAAGCCCATGAACTGCCCGGGCGGTGTGATGGTTTACCGCAGTCAACCGCACAGTTACCGCGAACTGCCGATGCGGGTAGGCGAGTTGGGTGTGGTTCACCGTCATGAGCTGAAAGGAGCTTTGCACGGACTTTTCCGTGTGCGTTGCTTTACGCAGGACGACGCTCACATTTTTATGCGTCGCGACCAGATTACCGAAGAGATTGTGGGCGTTGTGCATCTGATCAACGAGGTTTACAGCAAATTCGGATTCAAGTATTTTGTAGAGCTTTCCACAAGACCGGAGAACAGTATGGGAAGTGACGAGGACTGGGAAGCCGCAACCGAGGGCTTGAAGAACGCTCTTGAAAAGCTGAATTTGCCTTATATTATCAATGAAGGGGACGGTGCGTTCTATGGACCCAAGATCGACTTCCATTTGGAGGATTCGCTGGGCAGAACATGGCAGTGCGGTACGATTCAGCTTGATTTCCAGATGCCGTTGAACTTTAATCTGGAGTACACCGACGAGAAGGGCGAGAAGCAGAGACCGATTATGATTCACCGTGTTTGCTTCGGTTCAATTGAACGTTTTATCGGCGTTTTGACTGAGCATTATGCCGGCAAGTTCCCGGTTTGGCTTGCTCCCACACAGGCAAAGGTACTTCTTGTGTCGGAAAAATGTGCCGAATACGGTCACAAGGTCTACGATGCTTTGCGGGAAGCCAAGGTTCGCGTGGAACTGGATGACAGAAACGAAAAAATCGGTTATATGATCCGCGAGGCGCAAGTGGTCGGTCGTGTGCCGTATATGCTTGTTATCGGTCAGAAGGAAGCCGAGGATGGTACGGTTTCGGTTCGTCTGCGTGACAGCGGCGAGACACTCACGATGACACTTGATGAATTTATTGCCAAGATCAAAGGCGAAATCGCCGACCGCGTGTAAACGAAGGGCGGAGAGAGACGAAAGGGGCTGTTAAAAAACTCAAAATGAGTTTTTTAACAGCCCCTCCGCTTTCGTTCCCCCTTTCTCTTCTGCAAACTCTCCCGCCGCTTTTTCTTTGGAGCCAAAGGCGCAAAGAAAAAGCTAAGCAAAAAGAAACGCCGATAAAGAGAACGGG
>CAKSSY010000039.1 GCA_934489945.1 uncultured Eubacteriales bacterium | reverse complement strand
CCCCGCTTCCGCAATTTTTGTGAGCTATATGTTTTTGCAAGGCGTGTCGCTTTCCAGGGCTTCACGGATCAGACGGTCAACAAGTTCGCCAAGCCGGATCCCGTGTTTTTCCATGAGAAGCGGATACATACTGATATTGGTAAATCCGGGCATGGTGTTGATCTCGTTGAAAACCACTTCGCCGCTTTCGCGGTTGACAAAAAAGTCCACACGTGCAAGTCCGCGGCAGTCCAACAACCGAAAAATCCGAATGGCTTTTTCACGGATTTCCTGTTCGGTTGCGGCGGGAATGTCGGGATGCGTTTCGGTACGGGAGTCGGGATTGTTATATTTGGCATCATAATCATAATATTCATCTGCGGCAACGACTTCACCGACTTCGGCAACGGTTTCTCCACACGCCGAGAGAACCGCACATTCCATCTCCCGTGCCGGAATCGCTTCTTCTATGAGAATTCTTGTGTCATATTGAAGGGCGTTTTCAAGTCCCGAACACAGCGTTTGGCGGTCGGTTGCCTTGACGACTCCGACGGACGATCCAGAACGGCAGGGCTTGACAAAAACGGGATAGCCGAGTTTTTTCTCACTTTCAGCAACGATGCTTTCCGGATTGTGGCAGTTATAGCGATCAACCAGAACATAGTCTGCCTGCCGGATGCCGGTTGCGGAAACAAGGAGTTTGGTCATGGATTTATCCATTCCGTTTGCCGATGCGCCGACCCCGCATCCGACATACGGCACGCCGAGCATTTCAAAAAAGCCCTGAATGGTGCCGTCTTCCCCATACATTCCATGAAGAACGGGAAAGAAAACATCAATATGGAGAGAATGAAATTCACCATTCCGAAAATATTGAAGTCCGCCGTAGGAAAAGAAAAGTTCCCGTTTCTCGGGGGAGGATTCCCAAGAACCGTCGGGAATGAGTTTCTTATCCCCGTAAAATTCATACCATTTACCCGCCTTGGTAATACCAATGGCGGTTTTTTGATATTCTTCGGGAATGGCGTGAAGAATCGTCATAACCGACTTACGGGAAATCTCGTGTTCGGTCGAGCGTCCGCCGAAAACCACGCCCACATGAATTTGTTTCATAAGTCTTACCTCTGTTTTGTTTACATAGTCTTATTTTTATTATAGCATTATTTTTTTACGTGGTCAATGATCCCGGCGCAAAAGATTCATATTTTCGGGACAGGCTTCATATAGTTTCGTGTAGGAGGCGGTAGAATGGAGAATATTGTAATCAATCGTTGCGACGAGGATCTTCCGCCGCGTCTTTACCGGCTTCTTCCACCGCGCGTTGTCGAGGCTCTTACGGGGATTTCGGGGATCGAAGAAATCCGTCTCTCGGCAACACGGCAGGCATGGGTTCGGACGGGCGGTCGGAATCTTCCGCTCGGCGTAAGACTTGAGCGGGAGGAGTTTAACAGCATGATTGACACCATGTGCGGGGGATCGCTTTATGCTCACAGCGAAAACATTTGTCATGGATTTATTCCTCTGGGCGGCGGGCTTCGTGCGGGGGTCTGCGGACGAGCGGTATTGGATGGCGGAAAAGTTTGCGGTATATACGATATGGATACGGTTTGCATCCGCGTTCCGCATCATATTTCGGTTGATGTATCGGCATTGACGGCAATATTGGAAGAAAATCATTTTACGCGAGGCGTTCTTATTTACGCACCGCCGGGGGGAGGCAAAACGACTTTCCTGCGGGAATCGGCAAGATGTCTTGCTTCCGGTGCATCCCCTCACCGTGTTGCCTTGGTGGACACGCGCGAGGAATTATCCTTCTCTCTGGAATCTTCCAATTTGTGTCTTGATGTCCTATGCGGCTATCCGAAGGGTTATGGCATAGAAATTGCGGTGCGGACATTGGGGGCGGAGGTTATTATCTGCGACGAAATCGGAGGGGCGGAGGAGGCGGCATCCATTCTTGCGATACAAAGCGGTGGTGTGCCACTCATAGCTTCCGCTCACGCGGCGGGGATTCGTGACCTTCTGGCACGGGATGGCATTTCCCGTCTCCACCGTGCCGGGGTGTTTGGCGCGTATCTGGGTCTTTCCCGTTATGCGGAACCGACGGTGACACGCTCGGAGGATGCCGATGCTTTTTTGTAAATTCCTCGGGGGTGGACTGATTCTTTTGTGCGGTCTGTTTTTTCCCCGTCTTGCCGAGCGAGAGCGACATGCGGAGGTGGTACAGACAGAACAGCTGATTGCATTGATTCGCTTTATCCGAAGCAACATTGAGTTTTATCGGATTCCGGTAACGGAAATTCTTGCAAAATGTGACAAGAAGTTATTGGATTCTTTCGGTGGGAGGAGAGGGAATCTTGAAACGCTTATGGCGGAAACCGAGTGGTTTGACGAAAGTGTCGGAAAGATTGCACGGGATTTTGCTGCAAAACTCGGAAAAGGGTATTTTGCCGAACAGCTTCGCATCTGCGATTACACGCTTACGTTGTTGGAGGATCTTATGAAAAGGAAGGCGACGGGAGAGGAAAAACGCCGCAAAACCGAAAGAGTTTTGTGGCTGGGCGGGGCGGCGGCAGTGGTAATTTTGTTGATATAAAAGGAAAGGAGAGGGAAGATTCCCGTGGAAAATATGGACATCAGTCTGATATTGAAAGTGGCGGGTATCGGAATTCTGGTTGCGGTGACCTGTCAGATTCTCGGAAAGTATGGAAGGGACGATCAGTCTATGTTTGTCGGTATTGCAGGAATTATTGTGGTGTTACTGTTATTGATCGGCGAACTTGGCAAGCTGTTTGAAACCGTGCGCTCGGTTTTTGGACTCTGATGGATACGGTTAAAATTTGTGCACTCGGAATTCTTGTGACGGTCATCTTGGCGGTAGTAAGACAATGGAATCCGTCTTTTGATCTGCCGATGAAATTGGCGGCTGCCCTTCTTTTCGTCGGAATTTTATTTGGAATTGCACGACCTCTTATTGCCTATTTCCGCTCTATGATCGACGAAACCGCCGCGGCTCCCTATTCGACAATTCTGATGGGGGCTCTCGGTGTGGCGGTACTTACCGAGACAATCGGTACGATTTGCCGCGAGTGCCGCGAAAATGCAGTGGCGGGATATGTGGAATTGGCGGGAAGGCTCGAAATTCTTTTGCTTAGTCTGCCGCTTGTTGAGGAAATCCTGAAATGTGTCAGGGGGATGCTCGGATGAAGCGGAATGTATGGTTCTGTCTGGTGGTTTTTCTTCTTACATGGATTTTGGTGTTACCGGTAGTGGGAGAAGAGGGGGGAGAGGCTACCGTATCGGAGAAATTTTCCGATCTGGAGTCGATTCTTCCGGAGGATATTGCGGCTCTTCTGCCGGATGGGTTCTTTGATGTCTCTCCTACCGCAAAAGCCGAAGGGGTACGCCGGGCAAGTCGTTTTTCCTATCTGATCGGGGTGATCGGAAATCTGATCGGGCTTCATCTTTCCGATGCGCTTGCTCTGTTTGCCGCACTTTTGGGACTCCTTATATTGTCGGCTCTTTCGGTACGATTCCGGGTTCTTTTCAAATCCGACATCCTTCGCTCGGCATTTACACTCTGTTCCTCCTGCGCGATTCTTGCTTGTGTTATCTCGGTTCAGTATGGCGAGATTCAGGCGGTTATGGCGTTTTTTGACCGGCTTTCGGCATTGGTGAACGGCATGATTCCTCTGACCGGAATTCTTTACGCGATGGGAGGCAATGTCAGTACCGCCGTAGTCGGAAATGCCGGGCTGATGATGTTTCTCAATCTGTGTGAAAACTTCTGCACGGTTTCGCTTCGTGCGGCGGTGAGCATTTGCACGGCTCTTGCGGTTTGTTCTGCCTTTACACCGAGTATGAATTTTGGCGGAATCACGAATTTTGTTAAGAAAATTTATACTTTTTCGCTCGGCTTTCTTATGCTTTTGCTCTCCTTTTCTCTTTCGGTACAGACGGTTCTGACTTCTTGTGCCGACAGTGTGGCGATGCGCGGCGCGAAAATGTTGGCGGGCAGTGCCATCCCCGTGGTCGGCGGCTCGGTCGGCGACACGCTGAAAACCGTTTCGGGCAGTGTCAGTTTCCTCAAAAGCACAGTTGGTGTCGGGGGAATCATTTTGATTGTTCTGCTTCTGGTGCCGACGCTCCTCTCGGTTCTTCTTTATCGTCTTGCTTTTATGGCGGCAGGGGCTTGCGCCGAGTTATTGGGGTGCGATCGGGAGAACAAGTTGCTCGGCAATTTTGTGACAATATACGGATATCTGCTGGCATCGGTTTGCATCTGTTCGGTGACTTTTATCTTTTTGCTGACGTTGTTCGTACGTTGCAGTGTGGCGGTCGGAACATAGGGAGGAAATATGCGGGGATATATACTGAACTTTATCGGTGTGGCATTATGTGTCGGGCTATTGGAGGAGTTGTTACCCGGGCAGAGCGGAAGCAAACAATTTGTTCGTTTTCTGACGGGGCTTTGTCTACTGGCTGTGATGATAGCACCGCTCGGAAAATGGCTTGTGACTTTGCCGGACAGTTTTTCGACAATTGTGGGGGAGGAGGCGGACGAGGCGGAAGAAAAGTATACGGAGATTCTGGCGGGAGAACTTCGGGACACGGTTCGCGAAAATCTTATTGCGGCACTCAAAGAGGATCTTGTCAAAGAATTTTCCGTTGATGCGGAAAAGAGCGATGTGGGGATTCTTTTTGCACAGGAGGACTCGATTCGTGTTACGTGTGTGATTGTGACACTTCGCGGCAAGGACATTTTGAAAAATCCACGTGAAATTGAAGCATATTTCGGCAAGTTGCTTGACTGTGAATGTCGGGTGATTTGCGGTTAAAGGGGGGATCGGATGAAAAACGGGGAAACGAAGCCACTCGGCAAGAAAAAATATTGGTTATTGGGACTTGGTTTTCTGGCGGGACTTTTTCTGTTACTGTACGGTAGCTTTGCCGGAAACACCACAACCAAAAGCACCGGCAAGGAGGAACCGGAGGCGGAGGCATATCGCACCCGGTTGGTGGAAGAAATACGCGCGCTTTGCACGCGTGTGGATGGTGTCGGTAACGTGACAGTTTTGGTGAGTCTTGAGGGGGGATACGAGTATGTTTATGTCTGCGACAAGGACGGAAAATGTGTGACGGTCGGAAGCGGAAGCGGCAGAGAAGCGGTAGTGGAACAAACCCTGCCGCCTCGGATTGGCGGTATTGGAATCGTTTGTGATGGTGGAGACAACGCCGCGCTACGTCAACAGTTGACGCTTCTTTTGTCGGCGGCACTCGGCATTGGGGCAAATAAAATTTTCATTACA
The DNA here is from genome assembly GCA_934489945.1 of uncultured Eubacteriales bacterium. GTDB lineage: Bacteria > Bacillota > Clostridia > Oscillospirales > CAG-272 > RGIG8775. Next base: position 11,603 of record CAKSSY010000039.1, on the reverse strand, counting down.
TCATAATTCACGAATAAAAAGGAAACATAGACCATATATATGTGGTAAAGAAAGGCATAGGAGGAAATATCATGGTTATTGAAAGAGACAACGATACACCTGTAAAGGGCTTTGTCGGCAAAATCGGAAAACGGGGCATTATTATTGCTTGTGCGGTTCTTCTGATTGGTGTGGCGGTATGGGCAAACTGGTTCTTCTTCTCGGGAAGCAAGGACGGTTATGACGGCTACGACAAGGGAAGCGATATGGCGAATGCTTCGGAAACCAAGGGAGACACATCGGTTTCCAAGAATTCGGAAGATACATACTTCGCCACCATGCAGGTTAGTCGTAAACGTTCACGCGATGAGGCTCTTGAGGTATTGCAGTCGGTTGTGGACAACAACAACGCGGATGAAGCGGTAAAAACGCAGGCTTTGTCCGACATTAACAAACTTGCGCTTGAGATGAAGATGGAAAACGACATTGAAACACTCATCATGGGAAAGGGTTTCAGTGAGTGTGTTGCCGTTTTGAATGGTGACAGCGCGACAATTGTGGTCAAGACCGCAGACGGAAAGGGATTATTGTCAAACCAAATCTCGCAGATCAACGAAATTGTATATGAGCAAGCCAAGATTCTTCCCGTCAATGTGAAGATCAACGAAAGATGAACAAAGGCGGTGTTAAAAAACTCTTTTGAGTTTTTTAACACCGCCTTTTTTGCCGCAAAAAAATCCGGAAACCAAAAGCAACGGGAAAACAACATTATGATGGCATCAAAAATATCAGTCAGGATTCTGGCAATTTTGATGGGCTGTTATGATTGATTTTTGGTGCCATAGAGGCGCATGGCTTCGCGCAAACTCTCCACGGGTTCCATCAGCGGTCGATATTCCAGTCCGCACGCACCCTGATAACCGGCTTTGTCTATCTCGGAAAAAATAAAGTGGTAATCATTCTCACCATTTTGCAATTCATGACGCCCCGGATGTCCTGCCGCGTGCAGGTGGGCAATTGCGTCAAGATTTCCGAGGATATTCGGAAGAATATTTCCCTCCATGACCTGTTGATGATAAATGTCGAAAACGATCTTTACAAAGGGAGAATCGACCGCACGGATGATATCAAACGCTTCATGAGAAGAAGTGAGAAAGTAGCCGGGGTGGTTGACGTAGGTATTCAGCGGCTCAATCATCATTATGATATCGTTTTCTGCCAAAATCGGGGCGGCTTCACGAAGTGTGGTGACGATGGCATCGTGCTGATAGGCACGCGGTGTGCCGTTATCCTGTCCGACTTGTGTAATCATGCGGTGTGCTCCGAGTGTTTTGGCGGCAACACAGCTTTCTTTCAGACCCTTCAGCCAGTCGGCACGAAAGGCAGGATCTGTCAGACGGAATTCGGTTGTGCATATGCTGAGAAATTCAACCCCGTTTTCGTCACAGACTTCACGGATTTTGTCAAGATCTCCGAGAGTTTTCCAGTTATACGCTTCAACGGCATCGTAACCGAGGGATGCCACGGTGCGGACACCCTCACAGAAATCAATATTTCCCATGACGCAGGGAATCGGAACGCTGAATCTCATATCGTAGTTCCTTTCTTGGTGTTTTTTTGAATATTGAAATCAATATATCACAATCGGTAAAAAATTGAAAGGGAAGATGGGGTTTTAGCGGCAATTTTTCAGGATTTCGGTTACCAAACGATACGTTCGGGAAACCGAGGAGATACTCAGGCGTTCGGCGGGGGAATGAATGTCGGGAATGTCGGGACCGAACGACACACAGTCCAGTCCCGGCAGTTTTTCACTGAAAATTCCACATTCCAGACCGGCGTGTATGGTTTCCACGACAGGCTCTTTACGGTACAGTCTGCGGTAAGTGTCGAGAACGATCTCTCTTAGCGGAGACTGATGCCGGTATTCCCACGCAGGATAGGAAGAGTGAAAGGAGGTTTCGGCACCAAATGCGGCGGCAAGACAGGTGAGCCGGTCGGCAAGTTCCTCTTTGCGGGAGGAGACGGAACTACGAAGGGAGAAAGTAAGGACAAAGTGATCGCCGTTCCCGTCCATACGGGCTACGCCGGGATTGAGGGAAGTCTCCACCAATGTCGGCATTTCGGGGTTACGGTGTTGAATGCCACACGGAGCGGAAAAGAGAAATCCGGCGATACGTCGGGTGATTTCGCTGTTGGCAGCAGAAAGAGATTCGACTTGACGAGCAGAGAAATGCAGACTGACATTCGGGTCACTTATGGCGTATTCGGCTTTCAGTTTTTTGTCCAGCGCAACAGTCAAGCTCTCAAGGCGGGCAAGGGAGGCGGAGTCGACGGCAAGTACCGCATTGGCTCGACAGGGAATGGCATTATCCACGGTGCCCCCCTGAAGTGACACGAGGCGAACATTCTCGGTGTTACAGAAGTCATGTAACAATCGACCGAGAATTTGATTGGCGTTTCCGCGTTCTTTATCAATTTCGGTTCCCGAGTGACCACCGTACAAGCCGTCAACGGCAATCTCACAGCGCACGGCATCGGTCTTCACACGTGTGACGGGAATGGTGCAGTCGGCACGCACACCTCCTGCACATCCGACTGTAAAAACACCCTCGTCTTCGGAATCCAGATTGATCATACGCCGACCCGTGAGAAGGTTTGGATCAAGTCCGACAGCACCATCCATGCCGGTTTCCTCATTGACGGTGAAGACTGCCTCCAGTGGCGGGTGCGGCAAAGAAGGATCGGCGAGAATCGCGAGAATCATTGCCACGGCGATTCCGTCATCACCGCCGAGAGAGGTTCCATCTGCCCGAATCCAGTCGCCGTCAACATAGGGACGGATCCCTTCATGCAGAAAATCCACTTGCTTTCCGGGTTCCGCGGCGCACACCATATCAAGATGTCCCTGCAAAATGATAGTCGGAGATTGTTCATATCCGGGCGTTCCTTTTTTTCGGATGATGACATTTCCGAGAATATCCCGAGCATAAGAGAGAGACTGCGTCTCGGCAAACGAGATGCAGTAGTCGCTGATTTTTTCCAGATTTCCGCTTCCGTGCGGTATGGCACAGAGTTCTCCGAAGACGGTGAACACCGCAGACGGTTCACAGGCTGAAAGGGGATTCATTTTTTCCTCCGTTATGACTTTCCGACGCATCAACGACGGCGGTCGGCTACTGAAATTCGGTTAAGCGCACGGGTGAGCTTTGCTTCGGCGATTCGTTGTGCTTTTTCATCCGTTGCCTCTCGCAGAGCGTTCTCGGCTTCCGTTTTGGCTTTTTCGGCACGCACAAGATCAATTTCATCCGAAAATTCAAAAGTAATATTGTTCATGGTTACTTCGCCGTTTTTGACCGTCAGAAAACCTCCCTGCACGCTTGCTTCACGGAGTTTTCCGTCGGAATCGGTGAGTCTGGCGGTTCCGAGATCGATCGCCGCAATAAAATCGGTGTGTCCGGCGAGGATTTCCACGTCTCCGGCGGTGGTACGGACGAGAAGGCTTTTGGCTTTGCCGTCAAAAGCGACGCCGTCCGGGGTTACAATCAGAAGATGAAAGTGATTCATGGTTTAAACCCCGGCTTCTGCCGACAGTTTCTTTGCCTTTTCCACTGCTTCATCAATGGTACCGACAAAAAGAAATGCCGACTCGGGAAGATCGTCATGTTTACCATCAAGAATTTCACGGAATCCGCGGATGGTTTCCTTGACAGGAACATAGCGTCCTTCCATACCGGTGAACTGTTCGGCAACGGTGAATGGCTGAGACAGAAAACGCTGAATTTTTCTGGCGCGTCCTACTGTCAACTTATCCTCTTCCGAAAGCTCATCCATACCCATAATGGCAATAATGTCCTGAAGTTCCTTATAGCGTTGCAGAATCATCTGGACTTCGCGTGCCACTTCGTAATGCTCAATGCCGACAACATCCGGCGAAAGGATTCTTGAAGTGGAATCCAGAGGATCCACGGCGGGGTAGATGCCGAGAGAGGCGATGCTACGGGAAAGCACGGTGGTTGCGTCCAAATGGGCAAAGGTGGTGGCAGGGGCGGGGTCCGTCAGGTCATCGGCGGGGACATATACTGCCTGAACCGAGGTGATGGAGCCTTTCTTGGTTGACGTAATACGTTCCTGCAAGGCTCCCATTTCTGTGGCAAGTGTCGGTTGATAACCGACGGCGGATGGCATACGACCGAGAAGTGCCGAAACCTCAGAACCCGCCTGTGTGAACCGGAAGATATTATCAATGAAGAGAAGGACATCCTGCCCTTCGCGGTCGCGGAAATACTCTGCCATCGTCAGCCCGGAAAGAGCAACACGCATTCTGGCTCCGGGCGGTTCGTTCATCTGACCGTAGACCAAAGCGGTTTTGGCAAGAACGCCCGACTCCTTCATTTCATGATAAAGGTCATTTCCTTCGCGGGTGCGTTCGCCGACACCGGTGAAAACCGAGATGCCGCCGTGTTGTTTGGCAACGTTATTGATAAGTTCCATGATGAGAACGGTCTTACCGACTCCCGCACCGCCAAACAAGCCGATTTTACCACCTTTTGCATAAGGAGCAATCAGATCGACGACTTTAATGCCGGTTTCGAGAATCTCCGAGGTGCCCTCCTGTTCGGAATAGGCAGGCGGATCGCGGTGGATACACCAACGTTCTGCGGTGTCCGGTTCCGGTCCGTTGTCGACCGCCTCGCCGAGCAGATTGAAAATTCTGCCGAGAGTCTGTTCGCCGACAGGAACAGTAATACCCGTCCCTGTATCGACGGCTTCCATTCCGCGCGACATTCCGTCGGTAGAGGACATAGCAATACAACGGACTATGTCATCGCCAAGTTGTTGTGCAACCTCGCAGACGATACGTTTTCCGTCGTGCATGATTTCAATGGCATTCAGAAGGTTGGGGATATGTCCGTTTTCAAAACGGATATCCAGAACCGGTCCGATGATCTGAACGATCTTACCGATATTTTCCATGATCGGTTTTATCCTTTCTGTGTTTTTTCAAAGTGCCTCTGCGCCGGAGACAATTTCCGTGATTTCTTGCGTGATTTGTCCTTGGCGAGCGCGGTTATAATTCAGCATCAGATTATCGATCATTTCGCCGGCGTTTTTATTGGCAGCATTCATTGCGCCGCGACGTGCCGCCGATTCGGAGGCAATTGATTCACAGACGGCGGCATAAATCATGCCGCTGATATAATCCGGCACCATACGACCGAGCATTTCATTAAAGTCATCATCAAAAACGGGAGGACTTGTCGGCTTGTTCTTTTCCGGAATGGGAAGGAGCGGTTCGCAAACGGGAATCTGAGAAAGCATGGATGCAAACCGGGTATAAACGAGAGACACTCGATTATAGTTCCCGGCAAGAAATCCGTCGCAGATAATCCGGGCAAGTTCACGTGCTTTTCCGACACCGACCGTTGCGGCATGAATTATCGATTCGCCGGAAAGATTCTCGCCGGTGTGTTTATAGTGCTCCGCTGCTTTTTTTCCGATTGGAAGGACACGGAAATCCTTTTGGGCAGTGAGCTCCCGTACAAAGCGAAAAACGTTATTGTTGTATCCTCCGGCAAGACCGCGATCTCCTGCTATCACGATATAAAGGTCTTTTCCGCCGTCATTGTTTTTGAGATAGGGAGAATCGTCGTTTTCCCGAACCGCCAACAGGCAACCGATGGATTGACCGAGTGCTTCAAAATACGGGCGTGAACATTCAACCCGTTCCTTGGCTTTCCTCAGTTTTGAGGTGGCGACGAGTTCCATGGCTTTGGTGATCTGCATGGTACTTGTGACGCTTTTTATATGTGTCTTTATGTCATTCATGGACGTACCTGCCATGCTATGACCTCCTTTCGTCCGGAATTTTACTGCGATTATTTACGGGCCAGAAATTTTTCCTTGCATGCAACAATGGCATCCTTCAGATTCGCACTGATTTCATCGGTAAGAACACCCTTGGTGCGGATTTCGGAGAGAAGTTCATCCTTTGTTGCAACAAGAAATTCAAACAATTCGGCTTCAAAGGTGTGAATCTCCTCCACCGCGATGTCACGCAACAGATTATTGACGACAGCGTAGATAATGGCAACCTGAAGTTCGACGGGAACAGGGGAGTTCTTATCCTGTTTGAGAACCTCCACGATTCTTGCACCTTGATCCAGTCTTGCTTTGGTATCTGCGTCCAGATCGGAGCCGAACTGGGCAAAGCTCTGAAGTTCGCGATATTGCGAATAAAGAAGTTTCAAAGTTCCCGAGACCTTTTTCATTGCTTTGATTTGGGCGTTACCGCCGACACGTGACACCGAGATGCCGGGGTTGACGGCAGGGCGGACGCCCGAATGGAACAACTCTGTTTCCAAAAAGATCTGTCCGTCGGTAATGGAGATGACATTGGTAGGGATATATGCCGAGACATCGCCCGCTTGTGTTTCGATAATCGGAAGTGCGGTAAGCGAGCCTCCGCCATATTCGGGTGCAATTCGTGCTGCACGTTCAAGAAGGCGGGAGTGGAGGTAGAAAACATCTCCCGGATATGCTTCACGTCCCGGCGGACGGCGAATCAGCAGGGAAAGGGCGCGATATGCCACCGCGTGTTTGGACAAATCGTCATAAATAATCAGAACGTCCTTGCCCTGATCCATAAAATATTCCCCCATGGTACATCCGGAATAGGGGGCAATATATTGCAGGGGAGCAGTTTCGGAAGCGGTGGCAGAAACTACGATCGTGTAGTCCATGGCTCCGTTTTTGTAAAGCGTATCCACCACGCCGGTAACGGTCGATTGTTTTTGACCGATTGCCACATAAATACAGATTACATCTTTACCTTTCTGATTGATAATGGTATCGGTAGCGATAACGGTCTTGCCGGTCTGACGGTCCCCGATAATCAGTTCGCGCTGACCACGACCAATAGGAATCATCGAATCGATTGCCTTAATACCGGTCTGGAGCGGAACTGAGACGGATTTGCGTTCGATAATACCGGCGGCTTTTCGTTCGATCGGGCGGAATTCCGTTGCGGAAATCGGTCCCTTGGCATCAATCGGTTGACCGAGAGCATTCACGACACGACCGACGAGGTTCTCTCCAACCGGCACCGATACCACACGTCCCGTGCGTTTGACCGTACTGCCTTCACTGATACCGACATCGGTTCCCAAAAGTACCGCACTGATTGCGTTTTCCTCCAGATTCAGAGCCATGCCGAAGGTCCCGTTGGCAAATTCCAGAAGTTCGTTTGCCTTGCACTTGTCAATGCCGAAAACGCGGGAAATGCCGTCGCCGACCGAAATGACATAACCGATTTCATCCTGCTTGGTTTTCGCCTCGTAGTGTTTGATCTGTTCCTTTATGATTTTACTGATATCATCTAATTTGGACTGCATCTTGGGTACAACCTTTCTGTTAAGGATTGTGGGGCGGTCAGACAATTGCCCCGTGCAGGCTCTTTTCAAACGACGCAAGTCGTGCGGAAAGAGAGCCGTCGAGCTGTTTTCCCGCATAGCGCAGGATACAGCCGCCGAGCGTAGCGGAGTCAACGGTGTTTTTCAGCACCACGGTTTTTCCCGTGAGTTGTTCGAGTTTTTTTCGGAGGCGTTCTTTTTGTTCGTCTCCCATAGGAATCGCCGTGATCGCCTCAACCCGTTCAATGCCCCGCGACTCATCGCGGAGTGCCGAATATTCATCAAAGCATCGTCCGAAGACATATACGGCGTGTTTTTCCGAAAGAATTTTCAGAAAACTGCGAATATCGGTATCTGTTTTGGAAAAAGCGATGTCTATGAGTGCGTTTTTTTCGGCGGACGGCAGGGCGGGTGTGTCAAGCAGGTGAAGGTAGTCAGGGTTTTCACTGAAAAGCTGTCTGACCATGCCGAGTTCGGCAAAAACCTTCTCAGTCGTTCCGCGTTCCTCGGTCAGGAGGAAAAGTGCTTTCCCGTATTCTTTTGGCTCTGTCAAACCGTTCCCTCCTTTCCGGCTTGCCTCTGTTGGCAAGTCTTTGTTATGATTTGGATTCCCCGATGTTATCGATGAAAGAGTCGATCAGTTCTGCGTGTTCCTTACTGTCGACATCTCTGCCGATTACTGCCGAGGCAATTCCGATTGCCATGTCGGACACTTCATCCTTAATCTCATTGAGTGCTCTTTTTTTCTCAAGTTCTACTTGTTCCTGTGCACGTGCAAGGGTACGTTTTGCTGTTTCGTCTGCCTCATGAAGAATCTCTTCTTCACGCAACTGCGCCTTTCGGACCGCGGAGCGCAGAATTTGTTCGCTTTCTTCATTTGCACCCGCAAGTTTTTCCTCATACTCGGATTTGAGCTTTTCGGTATCTTTTCGATTTGTCTCAGCATCCGTGTACATGGAGTCGATCTCGTTCTGACGTTCGTCAATCATTTTTTTGACGGGTTTGAACAACAGCTTTTTCAGGAAAAAATAGAGAATGAGAAGGTTAAGCCATGCAAAGAGCATTGTCCAGATGTTGACTCCGACAAATTCTTCAAACTCATGCAATACCCACATAACGATTCTCTCTTGCTCCGATCAACCCTTGAAAACAAAGAGAAGAAGAAGCGAAATGACCAGTGAATAGATACCGGTGGTTTCGGCGATGGCGCAACCGAGAATCATATTGGTACGAAGGTTGCCGGTGGACTCGGGCTGACGCGCCATGCCTTCCAGTGCCTTGGCAACGGCGGTACCCTCTCCGATTGCAGGACCGATGGCTCCAAGTCCCATGCACAGACCTGCACCGATGGCTCTTGCTGCTGCGATAATTGCTGTTTCCATTATAAAATCCTCCTGAATTTTTATGTTATGGTTATTTTTTTGACGACTTTACTTTTTTGGGCGGAAGCTCCAAAGCGGGCGGATTTGCCGCACCGACATAAACCATAGTCAACAAACTGAAAACGAGAGCTTGAACAAAGCCCGAGAACAGGTCAAAATAAATTGACAGAAACGCGGGAATTCCGACCTGGAAAAAAGGAATGGTGGAAATATATCCGGGAATCCAACGAAGAAGAACCGAAGAAAGTGTTGCCAAAGAGGTATAAATCAATGCGGTAAGTACCGAACCACCCGCGACGTTTCCGAAGTGACGGAACGCCATGGAAATGGGGGTGGCGATCTCTGACACGATATTCATGGGAGTCATAACGGCAATCGGTTCCGTAAAGCCCTTAAGCCATTTGAGGAATCCGAAATTCTTGATATTGGAATACCATACAAGTCCCGTTGTGACGAGTGCCCATGCAAGCGTTGTGGAAAGATCGGCAGTGGCAGAGCGGAAAATGTTTGTCATGCCCAAGAGAGTTCCGCATATCGACGAGAGAAACAGGGTACCAATATAAGGAGCAAACTTCAGATTATGACTGCCCATTGTTTCTTCTACGAGTTTATAGAGCATTCCGACCAGTTTTTCGACCACGACCTGAACGCGTGTAGGTCGTTTGGACAACTTACGTGTGAGAAAATACGCACTCACGATCAGCAGAATCATCACGACAAAGCTGGTGACGGTAGTCTGGGTGATAAGATTGCCAATATAAATCGGAAATTCGCTGTCCGACTCAAACAATCGGAAATAGACTTTCGGTCCGGTGATGGAAATTTCCATACTTTATTTCTCCTTTCTGCCGAACAGTTCTCCGACAGATAAAATCGGACGGAACATCAGCAACGGAATCAAGGTGGCAAGCGGTGTAAAGGCATTCGGAATGAGAAAAGCCGCAATGAGTGCTCCTGCCATGGTTGCCATGCGTATCATAAAGGAAAGGGTCATTTTCTGCTTGACAATCGCGCTGTGGTCTTCCGCAAATTTTGCCGCTTCTTCGTCGGTCATGGGAGCAGTGCCGCGTTCTTCCATGATTGTACTGACCGTTCGGTCAATACTGCGTGCCTGAAACCAAAAATTCCCGATGACAATGAGGCTGCCGAGAAGCACTCCGGTGACGACGGTATAATCCAATTTTGAAAACAGCGCGTACACGATGACGGTCAATACCGAAACGACAAGCTCGCCCACAGCAAGCCGTGCCACAGTGGATGTTACGGATCGTGATTCATTCATCGGAGGTTCCTCCCTTCGTGTCGGTTTTATTTTTCTTTTTTTGTGTTTGTCTGTCTCGTTCTTCGCTCTCCTTTTCCAAATTCCGGACTGCGGCAGATGCCGTCAGGAGAAAACGGATCATAGAGGAAAGTCCAATGGCGACACCGACGAGAATCGCCGGAACATACACCCAACTTCCGACTGCCGTATAACGGCAGAGAAGCCATGCGACAAGTGTCATGAGAGCAATCGGTGCAGCAAGGGAAAAAAGAGACTGGAAAAGCATATTCAGGCAATACAAAGCATGAATCAATTTCCGATACATAAACGAGTCGCCTTTCCTACAAATTACCAAAGACAAGTCGACAATAATCATTATTATTTTACCATATTATGATTCCGAAATCAAGCATTTTTGAAAATTTATCGACAACAGTTTTTTCATAATATGGTTTGCCGCGTTTTTTGAACTCATGTCTTGACAGAAAAAAAGAAAAAAGGTATACTGTCCATAAATCGGAAGTTGGGAAAGGGGGAATTTTTTTGAAAATTTTGGTAATCGGAAGTCTGAATATGGATCTTGTGATTTCTTCGGAGAGAATGCCGAAACTCGGGGAAACTTTGCAAGGAAACGGTTTTTCGGTGATCCCAGGAGGGAAGGGTGCCAACCAGGCAATTGCGGCGGCACGACTTTTGTGCGATGTGTCATTTTGCGGTGCGGTGGGGGACGATCTTTACGGTGAAAACTTGCGTAGCAATCTTGCCCGGAACGGTGTCTCACCGGTTGGGCTGGAAACCGTTGAGGGGAGCAGTGGCGTGGCGATGATAACGGTTGTTGGCGGAGACAATTTTATTATATTGGAAAAAGGAGCAAACGGAAAGGTAGACGCGGCAATGGTGGAACGTCACCGTGCTTTGATTGAGGAGAGTGATATTCTGGTTTTGCAGTTTGAAATTCCCATGGAGGCGGTTCTGGTGGCTGCGAAGATCGCCCATGAAGCCGGAAAAACGGTGCTTGTTAACCCGGCTCCCGTGACGGAGGTTCCCGGCGAGCTTTATTCTTATACCGACATTTTTATTCCGAATCATCATGAGGCAGGAATTCTTCTGGGCAGAACCATTACCGATATCCGGGGCGGAATGGAGGCTTTGGATGAATTCCGTGTTCGCGGTGTAAAAAATCCCATTATTACTATGGGGAAAGACGGGGCGGTGTTTTTTGACGGAAATGAAAACCGTCATATGCCTGCGTATCATGTGAAGGCGGTTGACAGTACCGGTGCCGGGGATAGTTTTATCGGCGGACTTTGTGCCGCATTTTCAAATGGAAAATCTCTTACGGATGCCGTCGCCTATGCCACAGCCGTTTCTGCCGTGACGGTCATGTCTTTCGGTGCTTCGCCGTCCTTTCCGACGCCCGGGGCGATCCGGGAACGTCTCGGTGTTTTTTCGGAGTTGCCCGGAATCGAATCATAAATTGGTCAAAACAAGAAGGAGCTGTTAAAAAACTCGATGTTTTTAACAGCTCATCCAAAATGCCGGTCGGGATTCCGGCATTTTGGATGCGAT
>CAKSSY010000038.1 GCA_934489945.1 uncultured Eubacteriales bacterium | reverse complement strand
CGAGCAAGCATTTTTGCTTCATGGTATAATAGCCACAGAGAAGAATTGCAGGCAATTCTTCTCGGGCTTGCGCCCTCGCCGTGTCGTGGGACACGGCTGTGGCATTGACGGCTTCGCAAAAATGCCCTTGCGAGCAAGCATTTTTGCTTCATAGTATAATGTCACAGGAAGAATTGTAAACCATCGTTTTATCGCACTATGTGCGAACGCAGAAGATGTTCGCAGTATAAAAAACAATAGAATGTTAGGAGGAATCGTATGAAAGAAGTTAAATCGCCGAGAAAACCTTTAATCTATTATTATGGTATTGTGTTGCTGGTTATTTTAGTGTTTAATATGGTGGTCTCCCCATTGCTTGCCAATGCCAGGGTAAAAGAAGTTGATTATGGTACCTTCATGAAAATGATAGAAGAAAAAAATATCGGCAGTGTGGAGATCAATGATTCTGAGATCGTTTTCACGGACAAGGACAACGAGCAGGTCTACAAGACTGGCGCGATGAATGACCCGACATTGACCGAACGGCTCTATGATTCCGGCGCAAAATTTACCCGGTATATTGAAAAAGGAATGTCGCCTCTGCTCAGCTTTTTCCTGACCTTTATTTTGCCTATTTTGATTTTCACTGCTTTGGGGCAGTATATGGCTAAGAAAATGATGTCACAGGCGGGCGGACCGAATGCGATGGCGTTTGGCATGGGAAAGAGCAATGCCAAGGTCTATGTTCCATCAAGCGATGGTATTCGTTTTGCCGATGTGGCGGGCGAGGACGAGGCAAAAGAAAATCTTGCGGAAATCGTGGATTATCTGCACAATCCGAAAAAATACTCCGATGTCGGTGCATCCATGCCAAAGGGCGTATTGCTTGTCGGACCTCCCGGTACCGGTAAAACCATGCTGGCGAAGGCGGTTGCAGGGGAAGCAGGCGTGCCGTTTTTCTCCATGTCCGGTTCTGAATTTGTGGAAATGTTCGTCGGTATGGGTGCATCGAAAGTGCGCGATCTTTTTGCACAGGCAAAGGAAAAAGCACCTTGTATCGTCTTTATCGACGAAATCGACGCCATCGGTAAAAAACGTGACGGTCAGATTGGCGGGAATGATGAGCGGGAACAGACATTAAACCAGCTTCTCACCGAAATGGACGGCTTTGAGGGGAATAACGGCGTGATTATTCTGGCGGCAACCAACCGTCCGGAATCTCTTGATCCCGCACTGACTCGTCCCGGTCGCTTTGATCGCCGCGTTCCCGTAGAACTGCCCGATCTGGCAGGACGGGAAGCAATCCTGAAGGTCCACGCAAAGAAAATCAAAACGGCAGACAATGTGGACTTCCACACGATTGCCCGTATGGCTTCCGGTACATCCGGTGCGGAATTGGCAAATATTATCAATGAGGCTGCACTGCGCGCCGTTCGTAGCGGGCGCACTGTAGTGGAGCAGGCAGACCTTGAAGAAAGTATTGAGGTTGTAATCGCCGGCTATCAGAAGAAGAACGCTATCATGACAGATGCGGAAAAGAAAGTCGTTGCCTATCACGAGATCGGTCACGCTTTGGTTGCCGCTTTGCAGACGGCTTCTGCACCTGTGCAGAAGATTACAATTATTCCCCGCACATCCGGCGCACTTGGCTACACCATGCAGGTTGAGCAGAATGATAAGGTACTTATGACAAAAGAGGAGTTGGAAAACAAAATTGCCACGTTGACCGGCGGTCGTGCGGCGGAGGAGATTGTATTCGGACAGATCACCACCGGTGCCTCCAACGACATTGAACAGGCGACCAAAATTGCCCGTGCGATGATTACCCGATACGGTATGACCGATGAATTTGACATGGTGGCGATGGAAACGGTAAGCAATCAATATCTTGGTGGCGACACATCGTTGGCTTGCTCGTCGGATATGCAAAAAGAAATTGATCGGAAGGTTGTGGAAACAGTCAAAACACAACACGAGAAAGCTCGCAAACTTCTTGCGGATAATCGCGGAAAGCTGGACGAGTTGGCAAACTATCTGTATGAGAAAGAAACCATTACCGGCGGTGAGTTTATGACAATTCTGAACAAAAGGGACGGAAATGCAGTATGAAAAAGAAAATCGGTTTTGAATGGAGTAAATTGATTATCGGTTTGCTTTTGGTTGCTTTGGGTGTTTTCACATTGATTCGTCCTGATAGTATGTTGACTGGGGCAGTTGTGGTTTATGGGATTTTTGCAATCGTTATGGGGATAGAAGATATAATTCTATATGTTCGGTTGTCTCGGTTTACCGGTTTCGGTCCTATGCTTTCGTTGATTACGGGAATTTTAAGTGTTATGTGTGGGGTGATGTTGCTTGCCAACCCGGATGTGGGCAAGTGGGCACTGACCGTCTTGTTGCCGGTATGGTTCATTGCACACTGTATTGCGGAACTTACCCGTGCCAATCTGATCCGGCTGATCGGTAACCCGTTTTATTACTATTTTTCTCTGATTTTGAACATTCTCGGTCTGTTTCTAGGTTTTATGATGTTGCTCAGTCCGGTTCTTTCTTTTTTGACGATCCGAGTTCTGGGTTGTTTTGTGGCGGTGTATCTGATTCTGTTCGGCATAGCAAGTGTGATTGCGGCTTTTGTTCGCCAAAAATCCGATTGGTGATAAGAAGTTAATATCATTATATCAAAGAAGTCAGGCACTTTTATCCTGACCTCCGGAACGACATTTTTGAGGGGCTGTTAAAACTTAACGTTTTTAACAGTCCCTTTTTGCAGTTTGCATATAAAAAACGCCGGAAAGCGGCTTTCAAAAAGGTAAGGAGAGTGTTTCTTGTATATTGTGAGCGGAAATAAAAGGGAAATAAAAAAATCTGCTTTTTTTGAAAAAAACATTTGAAATTTTGTGAAATGTATGATATAATTTATGAAGTAATGTAAAATTGCCGAAAATGATTTCTGTGAATAAGACACTTGTTGCTGTCTGACAATATATTTTTCAATATCGTTTCCGTGGGAAACGAGTCCTAAAATCGAATCGTGAGGTGACACTGTATGGCTTCCTTTTTTGACTTTCTTCAAAATCATGTTTGGAAGTATCTTCGCAATATATCTTTTGTTGATATTTTGGATATTGCCGTTCTTTCTTTGATCCTGTATCTTGTTTTCCAGTTTATGCGTGATCGCCGTGCGGGAAAGCTGATGATCGGTCTTGGGCTTTTTGCCACGCTCTTGGTCGTCAGTACTCTGCTTAATATGCACGCGGTGAAATATATTCTTCAGAATTTTTATCAGATTGGATTTCTTGCAATTATCATTGTGTTTCAGCCGGAACTTCGTGCGGCTCTTGAAAAAGTCGGGAATTCGCCGATCAGCGGATTTCGCGGTCTTGTTCCGGATACGCGGGAGATTAAAATGATTACAGCTGACATTGAGGCAATTTGCGAGGCGTCTTGCGATATGGCACGAACCAAAACCGGAGCCCTTATTGTGCTTGAACGGCAGACAAAACTCGGCGAGTATATCAAGTCCGGCGTTGCCATCAACGCTCAGATTTCTTCGTTTTTGCTTCGTAATATTTTTTTCAACAAAGCTCCGCTACATGACGGTGCAGTCATTATTCGTGACTATCGGATTTGTGCTGCCGGATGTTTTTTGCCGTTGTCCACCAGAGAAGATATTATTCAGGATCTTGGTACACGTCACCGTGCGGCGATTGGCTTGAGTGAGTCGAGCGATGCTGTGGTTGTTGTGGTTTCCGAGGAAACCGGCACGATCTCTGTGGCAATTGACGGAACACTGAAACGCAATTATAATTACAATTCACTCAAACAGGAGCTTTTGAAACTCTTGGTACATAGCAGTCATCATAGTCAAAGACCGAAAAAAAGCGATGCTGAAATGTAAATGCCGAAGGAAAGGATAAAATATGAATCGAAACGGAACGCACGAGCTTCAGGAAAATACATCTGAAGACTATTCGATAAAAAAGAGCCGAAAAAACAATTTGATTTCGTTTGCCGTATGCGTGTTGATTGCATTTGTTTTGTGGCTGATTATTATGAACGCAGATGACGAAACGCCGATTCCCGATGTCGGCACAAAGGCATACGAAGCCGGGCAGAGTGAAACGCTATGACCGGAATTCCCATTTTTTCGAAGGCTTTTCTTGTGTCAAATCTGTCTCTGCCGTTTGACGCGGAGGACGGTGAGTTTCTTCATATTGCTGCCGTGAAAATGAAGCGTACGGGAATTCATCCTGATATGCTTCATTTTCAGATTTATAAAAAGTCGATAGATGCCCGGAAGAAGGATTCGATCCGTGCGGTCTGTTCGGTGATTGCCAGATCGGAGGAACCGGTGGGTGCAAACCCGGAAGCTCTGTCGCGCGAATCTGTCAAGCCTTTTGCGGAAAAGGAACTGGAACCGACTTACGGAAACGAAAAAATGCAGGGACGTCCGCTGGTGGTTGGTATGGGACCGTGCGGAATGTTTTGCGCGCTGTTGCTGGCGGAAAACGGATATGCTCCCATTGTGATTGATCGTGGCGGCAGTGTGGATGAGCGTGTCGATGCAGTGGAACGCTTTCTGCACGAACGGTTGCTTGATACATCGACCAATATTCAGTTTGGCGCGGGCGGCGCGGGAACTTTCTCGGACGGAAAGCTGGTTACACGGATTCATGACGATTTTTGCGGCTATGTACTGAAAACATTCCATCGTTTCGGTGCTCCGGATGATATTCTCACTAAGGCAAAACCGCATATCGGGACCGATATTCTCCGGCGCGTGGTGGCAGAGATTTTGGCAAGAATCCGGGAACTCGGTGGAACACTTTACTATCATTGCCGACTTGACGGTCTTTCCTATCATGCAGATGGTGGCGTTACGGCAAAAACCACAAAGGGAGAGATTGCGTGCGGGGCGGTTGTTCTTGCTGTTGGACACAGCGCACGTGATACTTATGAAATGCTTGCGGAGAACGGATTCCTTCTTGTTCCAAAGCCGTTTTCGGTTGGCGTGCGTGTTGAACATCTGCAGGAGGATATTGATAAGGCGTTGTTTGGAGCACTTGCCGGGCACCCGAAGTTGGGAAAGGGAGAATATAATCTTTCTTATACCGGAGGCGAACGCGGCGTATATACTTTCTGTATGTGTCCGGGCGGTGAAGTGGTCGCAGCAACGTCCGAGGAAGGTGGAGTAGTGGTCAATGGTATGAGCCGATATGCAAGGGACGGAAAAAATGCCAATTCCGCCGTGGCGGTTTCGGTTACACCGGAAGATTTCGGCGACGATGTGTTTCGTGCTGTTACCTTTCAGAGAAATCTGGAGAGGGCGGCATTTGCGGCAGGTGGCGGAACTTATGCCGCGCCTGTTGAGACGATGGGAGATTTTCTTGACATCGGTCGTGCAGTGCATGAACCCGGACGGATTATGCCTTCTTATATGAACGGTTTTTGTCGCGTGGCATCCCTTGATAATGTGCTTCCGCCATTTGTTGCGGAAAATTTGCGGACAGGATTCCGATTGTTTGGCAAGCGAATTCCCTGCTTTGATGAAAAGGATGCGGTGTTAAGTGCTGTGGAAACCAGAACTTCAGCACCTCTTCGGATTGCGCGGAATGAGGATATGAGTGCGGTCGGACAAAATTATGTTTATCCGTGCGGCGAAGGAGCCGGGTATGCGGGGGGCATTACCAGTGCTGCCGTAGACGGTGTACGTGTGGCATTTTCGATTATGAAACGCTTTGCCGCGCCAAATGTTGAAAGGAACTGAAATGCAGACAACAGCAACAGTAATCAGAATTGCGGGGGATAGAGCCATCGTGACGGTGGAAAGACAGGCAGCCTGTGACGGTTGTCATAAGAACAAGGATGGCGGCACTTGCAGTATATGCTCTTTGACAGGGGCAGGACGAAAATTTGAGGCAACGGCAATCAATACAATCGGTGCTGGGGTCGGAGATCGTGTGACGGTGAGTACCGACTCCGGACGTGTTCTCGGATACTCCGTTCTCGTGTTTTTGGTCCCGCTCGTGGCGGGAATTGCATTTTATTTTCTTGCCGGATTTTTGACAAACGATGATTTTTGGCGTTGTGTTGCATTGATAATCGGATTTGGTTTTTCCTTTTTTGGCATTTGGATTTATTCCCGTGTCGTGTCAAAGAGACGATGTGATGTGGAGATTGTGGCGATTGTTGACCGTCGGAAATCAGATACAAAATAAGAGGAGAGGAGAGTCCGTATGCAACCAAAAAAGAATTGGAAAATCGGTCGTCGTGAACTGACAGAGAAAGAGAAAGAAACAGCGGCAATTGCAAAGGAACAACTCGGACTTTCCGACACTTGCCTGCGACTGCTTCTCCTGCGCGGTTTTGACAGCGCGGAAAAAATTCGGAAATGGGTGTGCCAAAGCGACACCGTTCTCTATGATCCTTTTCTTATGAGGGACATGAAAAAAGCGGCGGAAAGGATTTTGCTCGCGGTGAAAGAGCGGCAGAAGATTGCCATTTACGGGGATTACGATGCCGACGGGGTTTCTGCTACGAGTCTTTTGTTTTTGTATATAGAAAGTCTGGTTGGACGGCTCGGTAAGGGGGAAAAAAGTGACAGACTGAAACTCGGCTACTATATTCCCAAGCGGCGTAGCGAGGGATACGGTGTTTCTGTGGAAGCTGTGGAGAAGCTCGCCGCGGAGGGAGTGGAGCTTGTGGTTACGGTCGATACCGGTATCAGTGCCGTAACGGAAATTGCGCATGCTGCCGAGCTTGGTTTGGATGTGGTGGTTACCGATCATCACGAATGTCCCCCGCAATTACCGGTAGCCTGTGCTGTGGTCAATCCGCACCAACCCGGATGTGAATATCCTTTTAAGGAATTGGCAGGTGTTGGGGTGGTTTTCAAACTGGTGGCTGCTATGGAAATGATGCTTCGCGGGGAGGACGCCGATAAAAGAGCAATCACGGAAGAAATTTGGCGTACATATGCGGATCTTGCAACATTGGGAACGATAGCAGATGTTATGCCGTTGGTCGGTGAAAATCGAATGATCGTTTCCTATGGTCTGAAACGGATTTCGGCGGCTCCGCGTCCCGGCGTGAAAGCGTTGCTTGAGATGACAAACGGAAACACGAAACGTGGTGTGACATCCTCTACTGTCAGTTTTATGCTGGCACCGCGTATCAATGCCGCGGGACGAATGGACGATGCAGCCAAGGCTGTTGAATTGTTTCTTCTTACCGAGGAAGATGAAAGAGCAAAAGAGGGAGCGGATGCGCTTGCTTTGGCACTTTGCGAATATAATAAAGCCAGACAGACGGAAGAATCACGAATTATCGAACAGGTATATGAAAAAGTTGAAAGTACGCATGATTTCGCACATGATCATTTTATTGTTGCCGAGGGGGATAATTGGCATTCCGGTGTGATCGGCATTGTTGCCTCGCACGTTACCGAACGGTATCATTTACCGACAATTTTGATTACGTATGGGGATTCTGACGAACCGAATGCCGGAAAATTCGAGATCGGAAAAGGTTCGGGAAGAAGTGTTCCGGGTGTGAATCTTGTGGAGGCACTTGCCGCGTGTTCGGACTGCCTTGTGAAGTACGGTGGGCATGAGCTTGCTGCAGGTCTTTCGGTGACAAGAGGAAATGTGGCGGAGTTGAGGAGACGTCTGAACGATTTTGTTCGTGATCTTCCTGCGGAAACATGGGAGGATGAAATTGTCGCCGACTGTGAACTGTTACCGAACGAGATCAATATGTCTTTTGCAGAGCAACTTCTTTTGATGGAGCCATACGGGAACGGAAACCCAGTTCCTTTATTTTATCTGGAAAATGCGAAAATTGTCAAATCTTATGCCATAGGCGGCGGAAAACACCTGAAATTGCAGTTGGAAAAAGATGGGTTTTTAATGAGTGCTGTCAAGTTCAGTGCGGAAATCGAGAGTTTTAATCTTTCTGTCGGAGAACCGGTGGATATACTTTTTCAGATCGACATCAATGAATATAACGGTACCAGAAGTGTGCAACTTATTGTGCGCGAAATGCGGTTGCATATCGGGTTTCAGCGGAAATTGGAGGCTGCCGCCGCGCGATATGAAGAAATACGGAACGGTGCGGAATTTTCCGCCGAGGAGCATGTGATTCCGAATCGGGAAGATTTCAAGCGGTACTATCTGTACCTTCGCCGTATGACGGCGGCGGGGAACAGTCGGATTCCGGAACGCAATCTTCTCACGATCTTGTGTAACGGAGATCCGAATATGAATCTTGTCAAGCTCCGCTTGATGGCGGACATTTTGAATGAAATGAAGTTGTGCAGGATTGAGAGGGGACTGTATAACCTTCTCGAAATTCATATATGTGAGCAGAAGAAAAAAGTAGCTCTTGAAGATTCACAGATTCTTCGGAGATTGCTGGCACGTTACAGAGAGAGCGAAAGGAGTCTGTCGGAATGACTGACAACATTGAAAAAAGAGGAGTTTCGGAGGCGAAAGATTTTACCGAAACGCCCGAGATAGAACTGCTTGTAAAGCGGCTTTTCAGTATATTGTCCAAAGACCGCTATGATATAGATAAAATTCGCAAGGCGTATGAGTATGCGGCAAAACTACACGACGGACAGTTCCGTGTGAGTGGGGAACCGTATATTTCGCATCCGCTTGCTGTTGCCGAGATCGTGGCAGAGCTTGGATTGGATACCGACTCCATTTGTGCGGCTTTGTTGCATGATACGGTGGAGGATTGCTCGGAGAAAACCGACCTTGAAAAGATCAGAAAAATGTTCGGTGCCGATGTTGCTATGCTGGTGGATGGACTGACAAAGATTGTTATTTTACAGGTTGAGAATAAAGAAGAAGCACATATTGAGAGTCTTCGGAAAATGCTTCTTGCCATGTCAAAGGATATTCGGGTCATCTTCATTAAACTTTGTGATCGCCTTCATAACATGCGGACACTGGGGGTAAAACCCGATGAAAAGCGTCGTATTACTGCCCTTGAGACCATGCAGGTTTATGCACCGTTGGCACATCGTCTCGGTATGCAGAAGATCAAGCAGGAGCTGGAAAGTCTGAGTCTTGAGTATCTGGATCCGATTGGATTTCATGAAGTGCAGGCGGATATTGAACGGAAATACGGGCAGAATGTGAATTTCATTGATAATGTGCGGTCTTCGGTAGAGAAGAAACTGACCGAAAACAATATCAAATTCACGCTGGAGGGGCGAATCAAATCGGTCTACAGTATTTATAAGAAAATGTATACCCAGAATAAGAGCTTTGATGAAATCTACGATTTTTACGCTTTGCGTGTAATCGTGGATACCGAGGCGGATTGTTATTTTGTTCTCGGTCTTATTCATGAGATGTTTAAATCGCTTCCCGGACGTTTCAAGGATTATATTTCGACACCGAAACCTAATATGTATCGTTCGCTTCATACTACTGTCATCGGAAGGGATGGAATCCCTTTTGAGGTTCAGATCCGTACATGGGAAATGCACCATATTGCCGAATACGGTATCGCCGCACATTGGAAATATAAGTCGGGAGCCGCATCCAAAGAAGATATGGACAAAAAGCTGGAGTGGATTTCTCGTTTGATTGAGACGGAAAATGAAACGCATGATCCGGACGAGTTTCTCAATGCTCTGAAAACCGACATTTTCCATGATGAGGTGTTCGTGTTTACACCGAAAGGCGATGTCATTCAGCTTCCACAGGGGTCTACGGCGATTGACTTTTCCTATGCGATTCATTCGGCGATCGGGAATAAGATGGTTGGTGCAAAGATTAACGGTATGATCGTACCGATTGATCGCATTTTGCAGAACGGGGAGATTGTTGAGGTTATTACTTCACAGAATTCTAAGGGTCCGAGCCGTGACTGGCTGAAGATTGTTCGTACCAGTGAAGCGCGTAACAAAATACGTCAGTGGTTCAAAAAGGAGAAACGCCCCGATAATATTATCATTGGAAAGAGCATGATTGATGCCGAACTCAGAAAGACACTTCATCCGTACACCGAAAAACAGCGTGATGCAGCGGTCGGGGCTGTGGCGACAAGAGCAGGCTATAATACTTGTGACGACTTTTATAATGCTCTCGGTTACGGAGAGATTACTCTTGCCAAGATTTTTCCCAAGATAAAGGAGGAGTTTGAATCTTTCTTCAAGGATGAGATTGCCGAACAGAAGGCAAATATGACCGAGCAGGATATCAAACTCTCGGCTCCTGCCAAGAACCTGAAATCCGACAGCGGCATTATCGTTGACGGTGAACGCGGTTGTATGGTCAAGTTTGCCAAGTGTTGTAATCCGTTGCCGGGAGATAAGGTCATTGGATTTATTACCAAAGGATACGGCATTTCAATCCATAAGCGTGATTGTCCGAACGTGACGGCGGCAATGCAGCAGGAGTATGATCCGTCACGTTGGGTAGAGGCGCATTGGGAGCATCAGGGGAACAGCTCAAATGCCGGTGTTTATGAGGCATTGTTGCAGATTACCTCTTATGACCGGATCGGACTTTTTGCCGATGTTTCGGTGGCTCTTGCCGATATGCGGGTTTCCATTCTTTCGATCAATACTGTGAAACGCGGTGACGATAAGGTTTTGTTGAATCTCAAAATCAGTTGTAAAAACACCGAACATTATAATTCCATCGTTTCAAGACTAAAATCTCTTAAGGATGTGGTCGATGTAACGAGAGG
This sequence comes from uncultured Eubacteriales bacterium, assembly GCA_934489945.1. GTDB lineage: Bacteria > Bacillota > Clostridia > Oscillospirales > CAG-272 > RGIG8775. The sequence continues at coordinate 6,567 of CAKSSY010000038.1, read as the reverse complement.
ATATGCATAAGGAGTAAGAAAATGATTGCTGTGCTTCAACGGGTAACAAAAGCCTCTGCAGAGGTGGAGAATCAGGTTGTGGGATGCTGTGGAAAGGGAATGATGATCCTGCTTGGTGTGGCGAAGGGCGATACCGAAGCCGACGCCGAGGTTCTCAGTGCTAAGATTGCGAAACTCCGTATTTTCTGTGATGAGAATGACAAAATGAATCTTTCGCTTCTCGACATTGACGGCGAGGCACTTGTTATTTCCAATTTTACTCTTCTTGCCAACTATAAGCACGGCAATCGTCCGGATTATTTTTCGGCAGAAGTGCCGGAAGAGGCAAATCGCCTTTACGGAAAATTCTGTGCTCTGCTTTCCGACGCGCTTGGAAAACCGGTGTCAGCCGGCGTTTTCGGAGCGGATATGCAGGTGGAGATTTCCAATGACGGACCGGTCACGATCGTGATGGACAGTAAAGTCCTGATTTCACAAAAGGAAACGGAAAAATGAAGCTGAATTTTGACGGAAAAACCGAGAAAATCAATCGCTATTATGTACAGACACTCTGTATGATCTTTTTCCCGGGGGCAAAATTCCCGGAGGACGAGATTGTAACCGCCGATACTCCGATTCTGAATCTTACCTTGCAAAGCAACGAGGAAAAGGTGACGGCAATTGCGCATTTTTGTCTTGGCGAAAAAAAGGCTGAGGCAACGCGTGAGTCTCTTTTCAGCACAGGTGTGAGTGAGGAGCGGACTTATAAGCTGGCAATCGGCAGTGCTGTGATTGCGGCGGGTGGGGAACTGATGAAATATAAACCCTCGTGGGGGATGTTAGTTGGAGTCCGTCCGTCCAAGGTTGCGATGGAAATGCTGAATAGCGGTATGAGCAAAACGCGCGTGAAAAAAACACTTTCCGGTGAATATTTTGTAACGCCGAAAAAAGCGGGACTTGCTGTAGATGTGGCAAGGAAAGAAAAGGGAATTATTGGAATTCCGTCTCCCCGCGATTGCAGTATTTATATTTCGGTGCCGTTCTGTCCGTCAAGGTGTTCTTATTGTTCGTTTGTTTCCTATACTTCCGAACGGTTACTGTCTTTGATACCCGAGTATCTCATCAGATTGTGCCGGGATATAGACCGGATATTCGAGACTGTGAAACGCTTGGGGCTTCATGTCAAGACTGTTTATGTCGGTGGCGGAACGCCGACGATTCTCTCGGTACCGCAAATGGAAATGCTCCTGTCAACCGTCACAAAGAATATTGACCCTGCCTCTCTTGAGGAATTTACTTATGAATCCGGCAGACCGGATACCATTACAGCGGAAAAAATGACGACGGCAAGGAAATTCGGAGTTACCCGCGTTTGCGTCAATTCGCAATCCCTTTCGGAAAATGTTCTTTCCAAAATCGGACGTGCACATACACCGGAAGACTTTTATCAGGCTTATCATATCGTTCGCGAGTCCGGCATAAGGTGTATCAATACCGATCTGATTGCGGGACTTCCCGGAGACCGCTTTGCTACATTTTCCGCAACGTTTGATAAAATCCTTGAGCTTTCACCCGAGAATATCACGGTGCACACCTTTTGTGTCAAAAAATCGGCGGATATTCTGCGTGCCGACAGTCATATCTATTCGATTTCGGGTGGGGATGTTGGGAAATGTGTCGACTATTCTCAACTGCGTTCTGTTCAGAACGGGTATCTTCCTTATTATATGTACCGCCAGAAGAACACAATAGGAAACTTTGAAAATGTCGGTTTTTCCAAAGAAGGATATGAAGGACTCTACAATGTCTATATGATGGAAGAAGTTCATAGTATTTTTGCTGCGGGAGCGGGAGCGGTCACCAAATTGGTTGATTATAAGGCGAACGAAGGCGGAAAAATCGAAATCGAGAGGGTGTTTAATGATAAATATCCTTACGAATATCTGCGTGAGGATCAAAGTGAAAAGATCAATGCGGCGATTTGCGGTTATTATGAAAAGAAAAACTTGATATAAAGGAAGAAATATGAAAACACTCATTCGGAATGTAAACCTGCCGGGGGAATACGGATATGACGGAACGGTGTGTGTTGCCGTTGATCGGCGCAAGATTGTATATGTAGGTCTCACTCCACCGTCAGATGACTTTGACAGAGTAATTGACGGAAAGGGAAATCTTCTGATTCCCGGTTTTTTCAATACTCATTGTCATGCTGCCATGACGCTGTTTCGGGGATACGGAGAGGATCTTCCCCTTGATAAATGGCTTCATGAAAAAATTTTTCCGGCTGAAGATCGGCTTACCGAACGTGCGGTACGTGCGGGAACCATGCTGGCGATTGCCGAAATGCTGGCAGGAGGAACCGTTTCGTTCTCCGATATGTATATGTTTGAGGACATTGTTGCACAGACGGTGTTGGAAACCGGTATCAAGGCAAATCTTTCCCGTTCCATTGTCTCTTTTGATGAAAATGAAAAGCCGACCACAAGCAGTCGTTTTTTGGAAGGAATTCATCTTGTCCGGGATTTTCATGGGGCGGATGATGGCAGAATTCTTGTAGATATGAGCCTTCATGCCGAATATACCAATACGGAAAGAATGAGTCGCGCTGTGGCAGATTATGCCCGTGAGAACCACCTCCGTGTTCAGGTTCATATCTCTGAAACCGAGGACGAACATGAGGCGTGTAAGATGCGTCGCAATGGAAGAACGCCGATTGCATTTTTTGCCGATTGCGGGCTTTTGGGTTCTCCCGTCAATGCCGCACATTGCGTGTGGGTGAGTGAGGAAGATATGAAAATAATGCACGAGAAAGGGGTTTACGCCATTCATAACCCTGTGAGTAACCTCAAACTGGCAAGCGGGATCATGCCGATGGGACGAATGCTTTCTCACGGTGTTCATGTTGCCCTTGGAACCGACGGAGCGGCATCCAATAATAATCTTGATTTGTTTAGGGAGATGAAGACGGCTGCTATTCTGCATAAGGGTGCAGAGCGGGATGCTACAGTGACGAATGCACATGGAATTTTTGAGATTGCCACCCTCGGAGGAGCACTTGCTCAGGGCAGAGAGGACTGTGGCAGGATAGAGGTCGGAAAAAGGGCAGATCTGGTACTTGTCGATACCGACACCGTGCATAATATTCCTTCTTATGGCGGCGAGACGACACTGGCTTACAGTGCGGACGCGTCCGATGTTCGGATGACGATGGTTGATGGTAAAGTCTTGTATGAAAACGGAGAATATCAAACCATAGATGTTGAAAAGCTGAAATATGAGGCAAAGGATGTTATAAAACATTATTTTGACTGATAGGTCGGTGATGAGATGAATCGGGATGCTTCGCAAAAAAGATTTGCGTCCGGAGTAACGGCAATGACACTGTCGGTGGTGGCGGTAAAGGTGATCGGACTGGTATATAAGATTCCTTTGCTCAAAATCCTCGGCACTGAGGGAATGGGATATTTTAATGCCGCATATGAATTGTACGCGTTGTTTTTTGTAATTTCCACGGCGGGACTGCCGGTTGCGGTGTCCATTCTTATTTCGGAAAATCTGGGAAACGGAAGAATCCGGAATGCTGTTCGTGTGCATCGTGTTTCTTTGTGGATGTTTGCCGTTATGGGGATTGTAGGTTCTTTGGTAATGGGGTTATGGTCATCGGCATTTGCGGAAATGCTGGATTGCCCCGCGGCGGCAAAGTCGATTCTTGCCATTTCGCCGACGCTCTTGTTTGTTTGTATTTCGGGAGCTATGCGCGGATTGTTTCAAGGCTATGCGGATATGCGACCGACGGCGATTTCACAGGTGGTAGAGGCGTTCGGAAAATTGTTGCTCGGCTTGATTTTTGCATTTTCTGCCCGAAAGACGGGAGCCGGAATCGGCACCTGTGCCGCATTTGCGGCACTCGGAATTACGGCGGGAACGTTGCTTTCCATGATTTATCTGCTTTTGACACGAGCGTTTTCACATCTTTCCGGTGCGTCGATGAGGGAGGAACCGAGTGTCGATTCAACAAAAAAGATTTTTAAAAGACTTTTGTTTCTTGCCATCCCGGTTACGCTCAGTTCTTCACTTGCGGGACTTACGCGTGTAGTCGATATGGCGATGATCCTGCGCCGTTTGCAGGCAACGGGGTATGAAACGTCTGTGGCGGCGGCTGTTTATGGTTCTTACAGTACGCTCGCCGTTCCGGTTTATAATATTCCTTCGTCGCTTGTGGCGGGAATTTCACTGTCACTCGTACCGATGCTGGCGGCATCGGTGCAGGAGAACAATGAGAGCCGTTCTTCGGATCTGATTATTTCTTCGGTCAGGATATGTATGTTTTTCGCATTTCCGTGCTCGGTCGGGTTGGCTGTTTTTGCCGAACCCATTCTCTCGCTGTTGTTTGCAGGGGAAACGGATGCTGTTGCGACAGCGGCACCGCTTCTTTCGGTGCTGGCTTTTTCCGTGTTTTCCTCCTGCCTTATGGGGGTGACCAATGCGATTCTTCAGGCGTGCCATAAAGCCGATCTGCCGATTCGTTCCATGCTTGCCGGAACGGCACTTAAGGCGATTTCCGCCTATATTCTGATCGGAATTCCCAAAGTGGGAATATACGGTGCTCCGATCAGTACGCTTCTTTGCAACACGTTTGCAGTCGGACTGAATCTGTTTTATATTGACCGATATGCAAAATCCGAATTGAATGTTCTGAGGATTTCCGTGGCTCCTATGGTGGCATCGGTTCTTTCGGTGGGAGCGTCGTTTGTGCTTTGGCGGTTGCTTCTTGGTAATGTGACGCAGAAAATTGCAATTCTGATCGGCATTGTGGCATGTGTACTTTTATATTTGTTGCTTGGCGGTTTTTTGGGTGTTTATGGTGAAAAAGAAATCAGAATGTTACCGTTCGGAGATAAAATTGCCGCATTCTTTTTGAAGTGCGGGTGGATGGAAAAGAAAGGATGTCGTTATGAACAGAAAAGATGGAATCGCAGAACTTCTTGAAAAGAAAAACTACAATTTTGAAGACCTTGTGGCAATTATGAAATTACTTCGCGCAGAAGACGGATGTCCGTGGGATCGCGAACAAACTCATAAGAGTATCCGAAACAATTTGATTGAAGAAACGTATGAGGTGATTGAGGCAATTGACAAAGAGGATCCCGTACTTTTACGTGAAGAATTGGGCGATGTTATGTTACAGGTCGTCTTTCACTCACAAATTGCAGAAGAGGAGGGGCAGTTTGATGTCGGAAATGTGACCGATGAAATCTGTCGAAAACTAATCCATCGTCATCCGCATATTTTCGGAAATGTCAACGTGAACAATTCGGAAGAGGTGCTCAAAAATTGGGAAATCATCAAGAGCGAGGAAAAAGAACGCAGGACAATTACCGATAAACTCAATGCCGTTCCGCGTATGCTTCCGGCTTTGATGCGGGCGACGAAGGTCGGAAAGAAGGCCTCCTGTTTTGATTTTCCGGATGTTGCGAGTGCAATGGATAAGGTGTCGGAGGAACTGGCGGAGGTCAGCGATGCCTTGACGGAAGGAAACCAGGATACTGTGTGTGAAGAGTTGGGGGATCTTTTACTCAGCGTTACCAGTCTCTGCCGTAAGGCAGGGGTGGATGCTGAGACAGCACTGAACGTTGCAACCGATAAATTTATAGAGCGTTTTGAAAAAACCGAAAACGAGGTTACGCATCGCCAAAAGACAATGTCAGAATGTACACTCGAAGAATTGAATCAAATTTGGGAACAAATCAAATAAAAAAACACAAAAAAAGCTATAAAATATAGGTAAAAATGAAAAAAGCCCCTTGATTTATTGGGAAAAAGATGGTATAATAAAGAAAAAGTGCCGATGTAAGGCGCAGAAAAAGAAAGGTGTATGAATATGAACAAGACACAGCTTATCGAGGCAATTGCCGCTTCCGCTAATCTGAAAAAGAAGGACGCTGAGGCAGCACTTAACGCATTTACCACCGTGATTGCAGACACATTGAAGGCTGGCGAAAAGGTTCAGCTCATCGGTTTCGGAACATTTGAAGTCAAGGCAAGAGGCGAGAGAACCGGTCGCAATCCTAAGACAGGCGAAGCCATTAAGATTGCCGCTTCCAAGACTCCGGCGTTCGTAGCCGGCAAGGGCCTGAAGGATTCCATTCAGTAAGTATTCAATAGATCAGGCAGGTAGAGCAGTTGCTTTGTCTGCCTGATTTTATAGCGGATAAGGAGGGAAGTCTTTCTTTCCGCCTTTTGTCTGTCGGAAAGGAACACGGGAATATGAGACTTGATAAATATCTTAAGGTGTCCAGAATCATCAAACGGCGCACGGTGGCAAACGATGCCTGCGACACGGCACGTATTTCGGTCAACGGAAGAGTGGTAAAGGCGTCGTATAATGTTAAGGTTGGAGATATCATAGAGGTTTCTTTCGGCGGGAGAACGTTGCGTGTTCGCGTAACGGATGTTAGGGAAACGGTCGGGAAAAACGAGGCTGTGGAACTCTACGAGGTCGTCGACGAATAGGTATAACCGCCACTCTTTCCTCATAAAGTGTAGTATCACGATAATCGGGGAGGAAGAGGGACATGAGCGAAA
>CAKSSY010000037.1 GCA_934489945.1 uncultured Eubacteriales bacterium | reverse complement strand
GTTTCCGTCGTGTTTTCGGCTGGGGTTCCGACTCCGACCGACGAAAGCATCCGAGCGGTGCTGTCTATGGATTTTTCGAGGGCGGTGGTACTCTCATCATAATTCTTTTTGGCTTTGAGAAGTGCGGTGTCGTATTGTTCGCAAAGCTCGTGGTTTTTACGGCAATTTTCAATGTGTGCGGCAAGCGACTCTCCCGTGACCGACGACGGAGCGGAAACGCCGATTTTGTCGACAAGAGCGATTTTTTTCTTTTTGCTTTTTCCCGCCGAGATCAGGGAAAAGATGCCGAGTCCTGCCAAAAGGGTTCCGCCCCCGAGCAAACAGTATGGAAAATACGGAACAGACGAATAATAAGCGGCAAAAAAATCGGAAAGCAAAGAAAACGTTCCGCCTCCAAGCAATATTCCGCCGAACACAAAGAAAAGAACGGCGCGAAGGATGGCATGCTTCTGTTTTTTGACGGCGGTCAGGAAGGCGGCACAAATGGTTTCCTTGCCTCCCTCCTCATCGGTCCTGGCATAAAACGCCGCGAGCCCGCGATCACCGCAGGGCGAATTTTCCGCGCGGTGAAGAGCCGTTTCTGCCGATTCCCGATTTCGGGCGGCATCGTTCAAGGTTGCGGCAAACCGTTCTATTGCACCGAGCGTTTCGCGGTCGGGCAGTGCATCGCGATATCCCTTTTCCCGAACGAGTTTTTCGAGATCTTTTTCGCAGTCTGCATATTGTTTTTCATAGGAATGAAGGGTCTCAAACCGTTTGAGGGCAGTTGCCGTTTCGTAAATGCGGATTTGTTCTTCGGCTTCTTCGGCTTGCTTTTTTGCCTTTTCCGAGACCGTTTTGAGCCGTTCGACCGCCGCCTCTTTAGCAATCATGGTTTCGGCATTCTGCATGGCGGTCTTCAATTTGGTCTCCAGCAGGTCTTTCGTGGTTTCCAGTTCAAACAGTCTGCCGCCTTTTCCGTTTTTATAAAGAAGGGTTCGGCGCAAGTCATCCAGTTTCCCCTGCACCTTGGCGGTATCGATCTCTTCATCGGCGGAAAACAGGAGATTTTCAATTGACGAATTGATTTCGTCACTGTTCATCTCGGTACATTCCAACTGACGAACGCAGGCGGTTCCGGTAAAGACCTCGGCGGGGATACCGAGAAAGACCTTACCCGGGTTTTCGCCGTGAAAGACCTCGGCACCCGTTTCGGTGTCAAAAATTTTACAGGTCTCGGCGAGCGATCCGCCTTCGCGCAACTGACTGCGGCGTTCAATGCGATAGCTTTTCCGATCTTTTATTACTTCCATGCTCCCCGCGGCAACGCCGTTCTGCCAACTGAGTCCCCGTTGACGTTTCCCGACGGTCTCTCCCGACGAGCGACGCGGCAGACCGTAAAGAAGGAAACGGATAAAGGAAAGAACGGTACTTTTTCCCGATTCGTTCCGCCCTTCAAACAGATTGATTCCGTCCGAAAGGGAAAAATCACGTTCACGGAGGGCTCCGTATTCTTCAATATGTATTTTCCGTATTCTCATATTTCCCTCCTTTACAGTATCACGGGTTTGCCGTCAAGAGCGCAAAGACCGATGCGAAGTGCCTCGGCGGCAGTCTTTCGTTCTTCCTCGTCACCGTTTTTCATACGGGCAATCAATTCACGGTAATACTCGCCGCGAATACTCATATCTCGTTCCAGTTCGGCAAGGTCGGGCAAGGGAAGTGTTTCATCCCGTATGTCCAGGCTGTAAAGTCCTTGGATTTCTTCCCGTATGTGGGCGGGAGAGGGGATATAATCGGGTGTGAGCGTCCCCGTGAGGATGACGCGCAGAGCGGTATCATTCTGATAATTACAAGCCGCGATCCGACCGCGGATTTTGGCAACGGTATCTTCATCGGTGGAGGAACCCGTTATGTCAAGGGTTTCCATCATATAACGTTGTTTGGCAATCCGGATTCTTTCGCAGGTGACATTTTTTCCGTCAATATCCACGGCAATGGCTCCACCGTAGCCCAATTCATCAAAACTTCTGCCCTCAAGGCATCCGCTGTAGGCGGTGAGAGTTCTGCCGAGGGTTTTGATTGCCGGCGGGTTATGGATATGACCGAGTGCGGCATAATCAAAGCCGGATTCGGCGATCTGACGCGATGTTATGGGAGCATATTTGGAAAGCGGGGCATCGAGATCAGCGTGGGCACACAGAATGTTGATCTTGGACGGATCCAGTCTGACACCGCCGTCAAGAGGGTTTTCGTTATGCCGGTCCGAGGTGAAGGCGTAGCCGTGGACAGCGGTATTGATTTTCGGGAAATAGACCGAGGAGAGTTTCTCGCCCGTAAAGATTGTGACATTGGCAGGAAATGCGGTACTGTAGAGCCCGCCTTCCCGATAGGGATCATGGTTGCCCGGCGCAATGAGAACGGGGCAGTCGAGAGTTGCCAACAGTTCTGCAACAAGTTTTACAGTGGAGGATGAGGTGAATCCGCTGTCAAACAGATCGCCTGCGATGAGAAAAAGATCAGCCCGGCGGTTTTTGGCGTGACAGATAAGGGCGCGGAACAGTTCCCGTTGCTGTGCGCGGCGGGATTCACTAAGTGCGGCATCCAAACCCGAAAACGGGCTGTCCAAATGCAGATCGGCACAATGGATAAGACGAATCATGGCTCACCTCATACTCATAAAATACGTTTTCAGTATACCATAAATTCTGTTTTTCTTCAAGGGGATTTTACAAACATTCGGATGTTTTGCCAAGAAAAATTCCTTGACAAGGCGTTATAATTATATTATAATGACTTATGTCGAAATTTTTGAGTAAGGAAGGTAGAGTTATGTATAAAATCCTCAGCAAAAAAGCTCTGAATCCGACCGTTACACGTATGGATATTGAAGCTCCCGCCGTGGCACGCAAAGCCGAACCGGGACAGTTTGTGATTCTTCGGGTCGACGACGAAGGGGAGCGCATCCCGCTGACCGTCGCGGATTTTGATCGTGAAAAGGGAATTGTTACCATAATTTTTCAGATTGTGGGCGCGACGACCGAAAAGCTGAATCATTTGAACGAAGGCGATTTTCTGGCGGATTTTGTGGGACCGCTTGGTCGGGCTACCGAGACCGAGGGACTCAAAAAAGTGGCTGTGGTCGGCGGCGGTGTCGGTTGTGCCATTGCGTTCCCGGTTGCCAAGAAGCTCCACTCACTTGGTTGCGAGGTTCACTCTGTGGTTGGTTTCCGCAACAAGGATTTGGTTATTCTGGAAGACGAATTCCGCGCGGTAAGCAATCGCTTTGTTTTGATGACCGATGACGGCAGTTGTGGCGAAAAGGGTCTTGTGACCGACGCTCTCAGAAAGCTGATTGAGTCGGGCGAGAAGTACGATGAAGTTATTACCATCGGTCCTCTTATCATGATGAAATTTGTTTGCGGACTGACGAAGGAATACGATATCAAGACAGTGGCATCCATGAATCCCATTATGATTGACGGAACGGGAATGTGCGGCGGATGTCGTCTTACGGTCGGCGGCGAGACAAAGTTTGCCTGTGTCGACGGTCCTGAATTTGACGGTCACAAGATTGATTTTGACGAGGCAATGTCACGCGGATCAATGTACAAGCCGTTTGAAAGAAAGGCACACGAGGAGACTTGCAATCTCTTCCGGATGGAGGTGAAGTAAGATGCCGAATATGTCGTTGAAAAAGAATGTCATGCCCACACAGGAGCCTGACATCCGAAATAAAAATTTTGATGAGGTCGCACTCGGTTACACCGAGGAGACGGCAATTGACGAAGCAAAGAGATGTCTGAATTGCAAGAATATGCCATGTGTGTCGGGATGTCCCGTAAAAATTCACATCCCCGCCTTCATTGCCAAAGTGGCAGCGGGGGATTTTGAAGAGGCGTATAAAATTCTTTCCGATTCGTCAAGTCTGCCGGCGGTCTGCGGTCGTGTTTGCCCGCAGGAGAATCAGTGTGAAGGAAAATGCGTCAGGGGAATCAAGGGAGAACCGGTTGCAATCGGCAGACTGGAACGTTTTGTTGCCGACCGTCACAATTCGCTTTCTTCGGGCAACGCAGAGGTTTCGGTTTCCAACGGACACAAGGTTGCCGTAATCGGTTCCGGTCCTTCGGGACTCACTTGCGCAGGGGATCTTGCCAAAAAGGGTTATGCCGTGACGATTTTTGAAGCCCTTCATCTGGCAGGCGGCGTTTTGGTTTACGGAATTCCCGAATTCCGTCTGCCCAAGGCGATTGTCCGCAAGGAGATTGACGGACTGAAGGCACTGGGGGTGAAGATTGAAACCAACACCGTAATCGGCAAGACTTTTACCATTGACGAGTTGATGGACGATATGGGGTTTGAAGCGGTGTTTATCGGTTCGGGTGCCGGTCTTCCCAAATTCATGCGGATTCCGGGAGAGAATCTCAACGGGGTATATTCCGCCAACGAATTTCTGACAAGAATCAATCTGATGAAGGCATATAAAGAAGGAAGTGCCACGCCGATACAGCATCCCGCACGCGTTGCCGTGGTGGGGGGCGGAAATGTCGCAATGGATGCCGCACGCTGTGCCAAACGTCTGGGGGCGGAGGTCAGCATTGTTTATCGACGCGGCATGGAGGAATTGCCGGCGCGGCACGAGGAAGTGGAACACGCGGAAGAAGAGGGAATTGTGTTCCGCGTTCTGACAAATCCGATTGCCGTTCTCGGCGACGAAAAGAGAAACGTGACGGGGATCCGTTGTGTGGAAATGACACTCGGCGAGCCGGATGCTTCCGGTCGGCGCAAGCCTGTTGTCAAAGAAGGCAGTGAATTCGATCTGCCTGTGGACTGCGTTATCATGGCACTTGGTACGTCTCCGAATCCGCTTATCAAATCGACCACGGTCGGGCTTGAAACGCAGACGTGGGGCGGCATTGTGGCAGATGAAACAGGGCGGACTTCGCGCCCCGGCGTATATGCGGGCGGCGACGCTGTGACCGGCGCGGCAACGGTAATCCTTGCCATGGGTGCCGGAAAGACAGCGGCAACAGCGATAGATGAGTACATCATGAAAAAATAATGACAAACGCACGGTATTTGCCTCTCGGTTTTCCTTTGAGGCACGTACCGTGCGTTTCTTTCGATTTTAACGGTCAAAGCGTTCCCCTGTCACCTGCGGAGAAAGTCTTCCGGCAGACATCTCGCGGATGCGGGAGAGCACATCGTCTGCCAACGACGATTTTACGGCAAAATGAAGGGTCACATTTTCGGTATAGTCGGTTTTGTCAATAATTGCGCCGTAGTGCGGAAGTTCTGCGGAAAGCCTCTGATAGTCGGCATAGGAACAGGTTACGGCAATCTGTGTGTATGGTTCATAGGTGACGATACCGGCGGCATCAAGGGCGGCTCCCGCAGCGGCGGAATAGGCGCGCACAAGTCCGCCCGCACCAAGCAGGATACCGCCGAAATAACGGGTGACAACCACACAGGCATCATCCACGCCGGATTTTCGTATGACATCCAGAACCGGCATTCCCGCCGTTCCCTGCGGTTCGCCGTCGTCCGAAAAACGGGCGTAAATTCCGTGTTTGATCGAATAACCGAACACGTTATGTGTTGCGTCGCGGTGTTTTTGTCGTATTCTTGCCACAAAGGAGAGGGCTTCTTCCTCAGTTCTGGCAGGTGTTGCATAGCCGATGAATCGGGAGTGTTTTTCTTCGATTTCCGCGCTTGCCTCGCGGGAAAGCGTTGTGTAACGTATTTCTGCCATGTCAGTCCTCGTGTTTCGGAGGTGGGCAGGTGTCGTATTTTTTCAACATCCCGCGCACTTTGGCATCCACCGTTGCGGTGACGGTGACGGCATCACTGCCGTATTCGACATTTTCAACAGTTGCATTTTTATAAAGAATATTGAGTATGCCCTGTTCACTGTTGGGAAGGATGAATACGGCGCGTGTTTTGTTTTCGTGTACCACGGCATCCAGGAGTGCGGCAAATTCTTCCATGCCCTCTCCCGTCGCGGCAGAAATCATGACATACTTTTCGGAACTTGTGTCGATAACGGATGACGGAGGGCAGGCAATGCCCAGGTCGCACTTATTGAAAACGACGACAGTCGGTTTTTCGGCGGCACCGAGTTCGCCGAGAAGTTCGCGGGTGACGCGGAACTGATCGGGGTACTCTTCATCCGAAATGTCAACAAGAATGATGAGAATATCGGTATAGACTGCCTCGTCAAGAGTGGATTTGAATGCCTTGACAAGGTGATGTGGCAGTTTTCGGATAAAACCGACGGTGTCTGTCAGCAGGATATTTTCACCGGATGGCAGGGTATATTTACGTGTGGTTGGGTCGAGTGTGGCAAACAGTTTATCTTCAGCGAGAATACCGGCATTGGTCAGACGATTGAGCAGGGTGGATTTCCCGGCGTTGGTATATCCGACAATCGCCGCCTTCGGGATGCCGCTTCTGTCGCGGGACACCCGCATCGTCTTGCGGTTCTTTTCCAGACTCTCCAGCTCTGCTTCCAGTGCCGCAACGCGGCGTTTCAGATGCCGTTTGTCGCTTTCCAGTTTGGTTTCGCCGGGACCGCGCGTGCCGATACCACCGCCCAGACGCGACATTTCGCTTCCTTTGCCGATCAGTCTCGGAGCGGTATATTTAAGCTGTGCCAGTTCGACCTGCAATTTTCCGTCCCCCGTGACGGCGTGAAGTGCGAAAATGTCAAGAATCAGCATGGAGCGGTCTATGACTTCGGGACCGTCCAGATCTTTTTCCAGATTGCGGATCTGGGAGGGAGTCAGTTCACAGTCAAATACCACCAGACCGATCTCGTTTTCACGGCAGAGTGTTTTGAGTTCTTCGACTTTGCCGCTTCCGATTACGGTTCGCACGTCCGGCGTATCCTTATTCTGAATCAGGCGGGCAAACGTTTCGCCGCCGGCGGTGTCCAAAAGGCGGGAAAGCTCATCAAGGCTCTTTTCCACTTCCGCTGTTTCCGCGTTATCGCGGCAGAGTGCAACCAAAACCGCGCGGCTGTTTCCGATTTCTTGTTTTTCCATTCGGGTTCCTTTCACAAAACAATAAAGGCAAGTTATGTATGAACACAACTTGCCCGATTGCTTCGACTTTGATTTTGCCGATGTCGACTTACTTGCCGACTGCTTCCAGTCTCTTCTTGAATTTGTCAACTCTACCGCCAGCGTCAACGAATTTCTGCTTACCGGTAAAGAAGGGATGACACTTCGAGCAGATTTCAACTTTCATTTCGCCGCCCTTGGTGGACTTGGTTGTTACCGTCTCGCCGCAAGCGCACTTAATGACCACTTCTTCGTAGTTGGGATGAATTCCGGACTTCATTTATTTACACCTCACTTTACAAGTATTCGCAATGGACTGTATTATATCACATTTTTTCGGACATTGCAAGAGATTTTACGAAAAAAAACGAAATATTTTCAAATCTTACAGCTTTCCGTCGATTTCGCGGCGCAATCGGGCGATTATTTTCTTCTCCAGACGGGAAATATAGGACTGTGAGATGCCGAGTCGATCGGCTACCTCCTTCTGCGTCATTTCATCGCCTCCGCCGAGGCCGAACCGGAGTTCAATGATTTCCCGCTCTCGCGGTGCCAATGACGCAACGGCGGAACGAATCACTTCTTTTTCTTCATTCTGCTCAATCTCATAAAGGATGTTATCCTCATCGTTTCCCAGCACGTCCGACAGCAGAAGTTCATTGCCGTCCCAGTCGACGTTCAGGGGTTCGTCGATCGAGACCTCGCTTCGCAGACTGCTGATATTCTTGCGTATGTACATGAGAATTTCGTTTTCAATACAGCGGGAGGCGTAGGTGGCGAGCTTGATGTTTTTATCGGGGCGGAAGGTGGAGATTGCCTTGGTGAGTCCGATGGTGCCGATAGATACCAGATCCTCTATGCCGATTCCCGTGTTCTCAAAGCGTTTGGCAATGTAAACCACAAGCCGCAGGTTATGTTCGATGAGACGTTTTTTGGTTTTTTCGTCCAAAACACCACCCAGGAGTTCCGCCTCTTCCTCGCGCGCAAGCGGGGGCGGCAGAACATCGGGACCGTTGACGTAATAAACTCCGCGACGTCCGAAAAGACGGCGGATGAAATTTTTGAATTTCAAAAACAGGTGATTCATGAGTTTCTGACACTACCTTTCTGCCGAGTATTCCGAATGGGAGCCGGCGCACCGCAGCGCGGCGCAATGGATACGGAGGTGCGCTATGTGAGGAGCCCCGGAGGGATCAGAGCTTGACAGTCACATGGCGCACCCCCGAGGTCGGCAAAGCCGACAAGGGCATCGACCGGGTGAGATCGGTTTGCTTTTTTTACCACGACTCTGTCCGGGCGAAAAGCAAACAGAACGCTTTCGGCGTTTGCCGTATTGACCGGAATGGCACGGACACGACCTGCCAGAATATCGGGCAGGGAATTTACGTCATTGTATGTCCAGTGTTCCGGTTCTTCGTATTCTGCGGGCAAAAGACGGCGTGCAAGTCGGTTGTCAAGAAGAATGACAAGCCGTCCGTCCAGTGGGTCGCAGAGGAGATTGCCGCTGTCACAGAATGCACGGCAGACAACCTGCCGGCCGCACAAACGGACATCGAGTCCGACTGTCTGCGTTTGTGCGCGGCGTTTGAGAAATCTTCCGCCGAGAAGTGTGGCGAGTCCCGAAAGTACCCCGACGGGGATCAGAATCGGGAGCGGTATTTCAGTGGATTCTCCGAATGTGGAAGGCATCGGAGAAAGTCGGTTCAGGAGGGAGAAAACCGCGGTCATGATTCCACCGAGCAAGGCAGAGGAGACAAAATAGGAGACGGTGACGAGCAGAAGAGAAATGGGAGAGTCTCCCCGTCCGATCAACGCAACGGCACACAGAAGCGCGCAACACAGAACATCCAAAATCGTTCCCGCCACTCCCTGGGGAAGAATAAAAAGTCCTGCCACCGAGTAGACTCCGCCAAGAACCGATGCCAAAACAAATCGCCACACACACATGGGGCGGAACAGCAATTTTGCCACCAAAAACAGACAGAGAAAATCCATACTGAAGTTGATGAGAAAAAAAAGATCTCCGTATACCGTCTGTTCCATGAGTGGCTGTCCTTTCCGCAATCTGCCTTGCACCTCTATTATAGCTTGTTATCGATGTTAAAAAATGTCAAATCCTTGCTTTGAAACAAAAAAATTCCAAAAGATAAAAAAATGCCGAAAAATTTTCAAAAAAAAGAGTGTTTTCTCTTTTTTTGATGTATTTTATATAATAGATGATGAAATGGGGGGACAAGGAATGTCAAACGTATGCGAATTGTTTCTAGAGCGGGAGAAGGAGACTCTTTCACCCTATGCCTGCCTTACAAGCAACACACGCGGAAGGAAGCATCCCTATACGCCGTGTGAAAACCGGACGGAATTTCAACGGGATCGTGACCGTATCATTCATTCGGAGTCTTTCCGCTGTCTGATGGGCAAAACGCAGGTCTTTCTGGCTCCGAACGATGCTCATTACCGTACCCGTCTGACACATACCTTGGAGGTCTCTCAGATTGCGCGAATTATCTGCCGCGCGCTTCGTCTGAACGAGGATCTTTGCGAGGCAATTGCGCTCGGTCATGATCTCGGACACACGCCGTTCGGTCACGCAGGGGAGGATGCGATGCAGAAATGCTATTCTCCGGATTTCACGCATTACAAGCAGAGTCTGCGCGTGGTGGAAAAGCTGGAACGCGGCGGAAAAGGGTTGAATCTCACATGGGAGGTCCGGGACGGTATTGTCAATCACACGGGCTCAAGCATGGCATCGACACTTGAGGGGGTGATTGTGAAATACGCCGATCGTATCGCATACATAAACCACGATATTGACGATGCCTGTCGTGCCGGAATCCTGAAGGAAGAGGACATTCCCGCCGATATACGGACGGTTCTCGGCAACCGGCACAGCAAACGTATCAATACCATGGTGACTTCCGTTATCCGCTTCAGCACCGACAAGCCGAAAATCGGCATGGATGAGGAAATCCAGGCTTATACCGACAAACTGCGGCAGTTTATGTTCGATATGGTATACTCCAATCCCGTTGCCAAGGGAGAGGGAAGTAAAGCAAAGGAATTGCTGACACGTTTGTTTGACCATTATGTGAAGCATCCGTCGCAGATGCCGCCTCTGTATTTCCGGAATGTCGGCGAGGAACCCGTGGAGCGTTGTGTTTGCGATTATATTTCCGCTATGACCGACCGCTATGCGATCGAATGTTATAAAGAACTGTTTATACCAGAGGTGTGGAGAGGCTGATGGCGATTCCGAGAGAAGTAATTGAGGAGATTTTGTATCGTACCGATATTGCCGAGCTGATCGGCTCTTATGTCACACTGAAACGTGCAGGTTCGAATCTGACGGGACTTTGCCCGTTTCACAGCGAGAAAACGCCGTCCTTCAGCGTTTCTCCTGCTAAAAAATTTTTCTATTGTTTCGGTTGCGGCGCGGGCGGCGATGCGATTACCTTTGTGATGAAGGCGGAGAATCTCGATTATCCGCAAGCGGTTGAATTTCTTGCCAAAAGGGCGGGAATCTCGTTGCCGGAAAACGGTCGGACAAGTGAAGGAATGTCCAGAAACCGTGTTTTTTCCATGAATGTTGAGGCGGCAAAGTTTTTCCGGAAATGTCTGTTTGACCCGAAATACGGGCAGCCGGGTATGGAATATCTCAGAGGAGCGCGTAAGCTCTCCACGGATACCATCCGGCATTTCGGACTCGGTTTTTCTCCCGACTCCTTTGGGATGCTCACCGATCATATGCACAAGGCGGGGTATACCGACGAAGAGCTGATTACCGGTTTTTTGTGCGGAAAAAGCCAGAAGACCGGTAGGTCCTATGATTATTTCCGCAACCGCGTGATGTTTCCCATCATTGATGTTTCCGGGAATGTGATCGCTTTCGGCGGGCGCGTCATGGATGATTCCAAACCCAAGTATCTGAATTCTTCGGATACTCCGGGGTTTCGGAAAAGCCGGAATTTGTTTGCTCTGAATTTTGCCAAAAGTCATTGCACGGAGGAAATGATTCTCTGCGAAGGGTATATGGATGTCATTGCCATGCACGCCGCGGGATTTGAAAATGCCGTGGCAACACTCGGAACCTCCCTGACTTCCGAGCAGGCGCGAATGATGACGAAATACACAAAAAAGGTGGTCATTTCCTATGATTCCGACGATGCGGGGCAACGGGCTGCCGATCGTGCTATCCGTCTTTTGGGAGAGGTCGGGCTGGATGTCCGCATTCTCAAACTGCCCGGTGCCAAGGATCCGGATGAATTTATCAAGAAGTTCGGTGCGGACAGGCTGAAACAGACTTTGACTCAAAGCAAGACATGGTTTGACTTCAAATGGTCGGCGATTGTCTCGCGGTATAATCTGGAGCTTCCTGCCGACCGTATCAAGGCGTCAGCCGAGGCGTGTTCTTTGATTGCCGGTGTCTGGTCGCCGATTGAACGCGAGGTCTATATCACGCAGATCGCGGCACCGCTCGGACTGCCTGCGAATATTCTCAAAAACAACATTGAACGCGAGATGGAAAAAAGACGCGCCGAGGCGAAGCAGAAGGAGACACAGGATGCCAAACTTTCTATCCGGAATTACGGCGACCGCGTCAATCCCGAAGCGGCAAAAAATATTGCTGCCAGTTCTGCGGAGGAGGCAATCCTCGGTATGCTTCTGCTTTATGACGAACACCGCGCCGCCGTGGCAAACGGAAAGGTGTCGCTCACGTCGGAGGACTTCCGTACCGCACTCGGCAGGCGCATGTTTGAGGCAATCATGACCTTGCAGAAATCAGAGGGCGGGTTTCTGTTCTCGCTACTCGGCGAACAATTCAGTGCCGACGAGATGGGAAGGATGCAAAAATATATGCAGGCACGCTCGGTTTTGACTGAGAACGGTGCTCCTGTGTTCCGCAGCAGTGTGGAGGCGTTGAAACGCGCCTCGGAAAAAGAGTCGGAAGGCGAAAGCGGACTCGCCGAGCTCATTGCCAAAAGAAGAAATCAAACCCCGAAAAAGGATTCAAACATATAAGGAGAAAAATATGGACGTTAACAACAACAATACATCGGAGAAAAAACTCGATGTTGAAGAACTGATTCAGAAGGGCAAAAACGGTGCGCTTTCTACGAACGATATCGATGTTGCCATTGAGGAAATGAACTACGACATGGATCGTCTCAACAAGCTGTATGAGACGCTGGAGGATAATGGTATTCCGCTTCCGGGTGAAGTCGATGCGGGGGACATGGAAGAAATCGAAAACGAAGTGGAACGCTTTGCCAAAGGCGAAAATATGGAAAAAATCCTGGAGTCGGAAGGTCTTGCCATTGACGACCCGGTGAGAATGTATCTGAAGGAGATCGGTAAAGTGCCGCTTCTTACACCGGAGCATGAAAAGGAACTCGCCGAAATTATGACGCACTCCGCCAATGAGGAAGAACGCGAAAAGGCAAAGAACGAGCTGGTGGAAGCCAATCTGCGACTGGTTGTCAGTATTGCCAAGCGTTATGTGGGGAAGGGAATGTTCTTCCTTGACCTGATTCAGGAGGGAAATCTCGGTCTGATGAAGGCGGTTGACAAATTCGACTACGGCAAGGGCTTTAAATTTTCAACTTACGCTACGTGGTGGATCCGGCAGGCAATTACGCGCGCGATTGCCGATCAGGCGAGAACCATTCGCATTCCCGTTCATATGGTGGAGACGATACACAAGGTTTCCCGCTATTCCCGTCAGATGTTGCAGGAACTGGGGCGCGAAGCAACAGCCGATGAAATCGGTGAAAAACTCGGCATGAGCTCGGACAAGGTTCGCGAAATTATGAAAATTGCACAGGATCCCGTTTCTCTGGAAACTCCCATCGGCGAGGAAGAGGACAGCCATCTCGGTGATTTCATTCCCGATGAGGATGCTCCCGATCCCTCCGAAGTTGCATCCGCAACGATTCTTCGGGAAGTGATTGAAAGAGAACTGAATACGTTGACTCCTCGTGAAGCGCATGTTATCAAGCTCCGTTTCGGATTGTATGACGGAAGAACACGTACACTGGAGGAGGTCGGAAAGGAATTTGACATCACCCGTGAACGGATACGCCAGATTGAGGCTAAGGCACTCCGCAAACTCCGTCATCCCAGCCGCGCTCGCCATCTGAAGGGCTTTTTGGATTGATTTTTTGTGGAATCAGGACAAATTGTGCGGAGTTCATTTGTGACAAATTGCTGATGGTTTCGTAACTATTCACAAAACCAATGGCGGATTGTTGGACAACATGACTTGCTTTTGACCCCCAAAAGTTGATTCGGCTCTCTCGGGTGGTAAACGAGGGGAGACGTGTCACAAAAAATTCACTTGACACAAAACATTATTTGGAGTAAAATAATTTCGTATTGAATTTGGTTTTTTATGATCGGATCTCCGCAGGTAGGCGTTGCCGCCCGGACAGTGCCGTTCCGCGTCGGCATTGTTTGTTTCGGGGAGAATCCGACCGTCGGAGAAATGGAGATAACTAATGAACAAAAAACTGATCGCGTTGGTTTTGTGTATCCTCACACTTCTTTCCGTTTGCCTCACTTCGTGCGGCGAGACTGCGACAGAAGAGACCAACACCTCTAAGGTAACTCTTAATATGCTGACCGTTACCGAGAATCAGGTGTACTATACCGATGAGGAACTCGCCGCTATGTCCGATGAGGAAAAGGCAGAGGTGGAGAAAATTCAGGCACAATATGCCGCTGTCACAGAGCAGATCAACAAGGTGACGAAGGCAAAGTACAATACTGCACTGAATATTTTCTATTACACTGCCGACCAGTATTACGAGGCTCTTGAAAGCAAGATGCTCAATACCAAGGAGAAGATTGCCGCATCGGATACCGCCAACAAAGCATATAAGGCGTTCGGCAGAATCAAAGAGAACAAAAAGCTCTCCGAGGTTGAGAAGTATCAACGGTTTGCTGAGCAATATCCGGAATACATAGCGTATATTGCCGTTCCGAAGGATCTTCAGGATACACCGAGCAACGAGGAAATTGATGAGGACGTTTACCCAGAAGTCGATATTGATCAGGTGGATATTTTGTTTATCGGGGATTACGATAAGTATATCCAGTATATTGAAGAGGGGTGGCTTGAGAAACTGAACGATCAGCTCAACAGCAATGCCAAGAAACTGACGTCCTATGTGTATCCTGCATTCCTGAACGCAGTCAAGATTAAAAAAGGATATTATGCCATCCCCAACAACACGGTTATCGGTCAGTATACATCGCTCCTTGTGAACAAGAGACTTTGCGACAAATATGACGATATCAGCCGGATTACCAGTCTTTCCTCGGCGATGGATCTGATTGAGATGGTCGCAAAATACGAAAAAGATGTGGATCCCGTTTGGTGTAACAGCTTTTCCGGTATTACCAATGTTCATTATTGGTCGATTGACTATACGGAGAAGGTTTTGGAGGACGGAACAACAGGATACGATTTCATCATAGATCCCGAGCAGTTCTCCTGCCTCGGTGCTGTGTACAACCCGGATTTCACATCGAAGACTGCCGATCCGAATGTGTTCCCCTTCGGCAACCTTTTGGAAGATTCCGGTTACACCAGCCAGTTGATTGCTCAGAAAACCATTGAACTGAGCGGTTATCGCGGTGAGGAAAATTCGACCAATGAGTTTGCTGTCGGTGTAATCAAGGGTTCTGGTGAGGAGATTGCCAAGTACAGCGAAGATTATTATAATGTCATTTTGGAATATCCCGTGGCAACCGAAGACGACTTGTTCGGCAGTATGTACGGCGTGTCGAAATATTCCAGCAGCGTCGCCCGCTCCATGGAGATTATTACCTATCTTAATACCAATTCTGACTTCCGCAATCTGTTCCAGTACGGTATCAAGGATACCAATTATAAGTTGAACAGTGAGGGATGCGCTGTCAGACTGGAAGAAAATCTGTACAATATGAATATATATAAGACCGGCAATATTTTCATCGCTTATCCCGATGCCGATGTCGGCATGACTTATCAGACTCTTGAAAATGCCAAGAAGCAGGATTTGGATGTTGTTACCAATCCGGCACTCGGTTTTGTCATCACATCGGAAATGCGTCCCGATCTGAACAATCTCAAAACCGTGAAAAAGGCATCCGAAGAATTCAAGACGAAAATTGATGCTTGCAAGACGATTGAGGAACTGAAATCAACGATTCAGTCCTGCGCCAGCGAAATCCAAGCCGGTATCTATAAACAGACAATAAGCCAAAAGGCAATGCGTGCGGATACCACTGTGGATTCTGACTATTCCGCTTACGCCCTTTACACAATTTGGGCGAGGGAAATGGGTTACATTAGCTGAGTTTCGTTAAAAGAAGGGGCTGTTAAAAACCGATGTTTTACAGCCCCTTGAAAATTGCAGACGGGAATCTGTGAGTGAAAAGGCTCCCTTTTGCTCCGGAAAGCAAATGCTTTGTCTTTGGGGACAAAACATTGTTGGAAATATTTTGCGGAGGTGCCGAAAAGTCTCGACTTTTTGACACCTCCGCTTTTGCAAAGGAATTTATGATGAAACGATACACACATTTGATCTGGGATTTTAACGGCACCGTGCTTGACGATGTCGCCGTTGGTGTGGAATCTGCCAACGCGCTCCTTTCCAAGCACGGATTGCCGCCGATTCCCTCAACCGAGGCGTACCGCGCGGTTTTCGGCTTCCCTATCCGGGAATATTACCGAAGGATTGGCTTTGATTTTGAAAAATACCCCTTTGAAAAGCTGGCACCGGAATGGGTGGCGGAATATATGTCCCGTGTTTCGGAAGCGTCGCTCTATGATGGTGTGTGCGAGACAATTGACCGTGTACGGGAATGCGGGATAGCCTGTGTTCTGCTGTCGGCAACCGAAATCGGAATGTTGCACGGACAATTGAAAGGTCTTGGAATAAGCCAATGCTTTGACAGTGTTTTGGGATTAGACAATATTCATGCGGTCAGCAAACTTGCGCTTGCTGAGGAATGGTGCAACGTCCATCCGGATGCCAGACCATTGTTTCTTGGCGACACCGACCATGATTTTGCCGTTGCTTGCCGGACGGGAAACGACTGTGTCCTTTTTGATGGCGGGCATCAGTTAACGGAACACCTGTTGTCACTCGGTTGCCCTGTGATAGACAGAATTCCGGATGTTTTGAACTATCTGTAAATTAAAGAATGTTGACGGCAGACAAATCTTCGAGCAACCTTAATTCTTCAAAGGCGTTGACGAGGAGTGCTGCCGTTTTTTCATATTCTTCATGGTTTTCGTATGATGCGTATACCACAATGGAAGCCAGCAGGTCACTTACTGTGTCAATTCGCGTATGGCTGACCGATGCCTGAAAAATGTCTTTTTCTCTTTCCCACTTGATTTGTATTCCGTCAAGGGCAAGCAGACATTCTTCACGATTTTCGGGATTGGCGGCATTCAAAGTGTTGATGAAGTCGTCGACGGAGTGATTTACGAAAACTGAATTACCGATGATGGCGGCAATCATCAGGAGAAAAAGTGTGTAGGTGATGGCAAAGGATTTCATTGGATGACCCCGCTTTTCTTGATAATATTTACTTTTCCGGCATCGTCGAGAGTCATGATGAAAACCTTGTCGATACTCGTGTTTTGCCGGTTTAATGTTCGTCTGACCCATTCTTCGCTTTTTCCGGTGCAGGCGAGTCCGTGCTTGTCTAATCTGCCGTCCGAAACCAAAAGATGACAGATTCCGCATTCTGTTACCTTGAGACTGAGGTCATCGCAATTCGGTTGAGCATATCTTCTTTTGGGAATTACGGAGATTTTTCCGTTTTGCTCAATGATTGCATAGGCGACTTCACTGATGTCGGTGATGTCTTTTTGTCTCAGTTCGCTGAGTAGCTCATCAATGGAAATCCGGTTTTTCGACAATTCACGGCGGTCGATAAGCCCGCGACGAATCAAGATGCTGGGACGCGTCGAAAGCAGATTTTTGATAGAAGGTACTTTTGCCAGCAACAAAGACATCCCGACTTCAAACGCCGTAATGGTAAGGATCGGGATAATGGCGTATACCAACGGAATGGACTGGTTGGTGATTGGCAGAGCGGCAATGTCGGATAAAAGAAGAGTGCTGACAAGCTCCGAAACTTCAAGCTCGCCAAGCTGTCGTTTTCCCATCAGGCGCATGATGGATAGGAGGAATACATAGATAATGACGGTTCTGATGAGTATGGTTGTCATTTCATCATCCTTTTTCTTGTTTTCTGTCAATAGTATGCGATGATACGGGCTTTTCATGCAATAGCAAAAAATCTCAAAAAAAGGAAGAAAACCCCTTGACAAAAGGAGAAAGAAGGAGTATAATAGCAAAGCTGTCC
>CAKSSY010000036.1 GCA_934489945.1 uncultured Eubacteriales bacterium | reverse complement strand
GGTATAGGGCGTCCAGCCGTTTTTCTCTGCCGTCATATTCGCCTCTGCCAAACGCCACGTATCGTAATTACTCGAGCCGAGCGCGCGCACCTTTCCTTTTTTAACAAGGCGGTCAAAGACCTCCATTGTTTCCTCAACAGGCGTATTCATATCATCGGTATGCGCGTAATAAAGATCGATGTACTCGGTTTTAAGCTTCCGCAGACTCTCGTCTACCCAATATTCGATCTGCTCCTTTTTCAGTCCCGCGCCCTTGCCGTGACGGTCAAAGCCTACCTTGGTGGCGAGAACGACGCGTTCGCGACAGCCCCGATCCTTCAGCCACTCGCCAAGCAAGGTTTCGCTTTCGTCGCCTGTACCTGCCCAATGCGCGTAATTGTTGGATGTGTCAATAAAATTGCCGCCCATATCCATGTAAAGATCAAGAACCTCATAAGATTCTTTTTTAGATGTGGTAGAGCCGAACATCATAGCCCCTAAAGCTATCTCTGATACGTTCAATCCATTTGGAAGAAGAATTTTTTTCATTTGTCTTACCCCTTTTTATTCAAATCGAGCGATAACGTCGTCCTGCAATCGCTCGCACATATCTACGAACACTCCGCTGTACCCGGTGACGCGAACGCGAAGATCACGGTGTTCGGATGGATTTTCCTTCGCTTTTTTTAACTGCTCTGCCGTTGCGGTGCTTACCTGCGCATGAAGTCCGCCTTGATTGAAATAAGTGGAAAGCAGAGCCGAAAACAAATGCAAACCATTTTCACCCGTATATTCCTTTGCGTCAATGTCCAGATTGAGAGCGCCCGACACAAGACCGTCTTGCGGCAGAAAAAGCATAGAATTGAACATCGCGGTAATCCCGTTTGTGCAAGCACCGTTGGAAGGTCTTGTGTTTTGTGAATACGGAGTATTTGCCAATCTGCCGTCAGGCGTTGCTCCAAAGCCCTCGCCGTATTTCAAATGCCAAGTATCGCTTTGCATACAAGGAACTAAGAACAGCCCTTCTTTTTCAAGGTATGGTTTGTTTTTCTCAATTACCATATCGCATGCGGTATGAGACAAACGCTTAACGTGCTTGTTGGATAACGGAGTATCCATTCCGTACTTATCCGCGTTGCGGCATAGTGCCAAAACGTTGGCGTATCCCTCAAAATTTGCCTCCGTTGCCGCCAATAGCTGCTTCAAAGTCAGCTTCTTTTCAATCATTACGAGCTGATCTACCGCAATAAAGCAATCCGCTACGGTTCCGAACATCTGAAATGACTGTAACTCAAAATGATATTTCGCTCCCGCACTAAAACATTCCGCGCTTTTTAGAGAGTCTTCAAAGAAACAATCTCCAAACGTGATAACGGAGGACGGATTTCTTTTTCTTACCGCAAGCTCCTTTGAGAGATAGGAAAGTTTTCGGTCTATAAAATCCGACATACGGGCAAAGAAGCGCTCGTAAAAATCTTCTATAGAAACGCTATCGGCATCCAATTCGGCAAGCTCACGCATAACGATCACGAAATCCTCCGGCCAGCTATGGGCACTATTCGTCCTCATATATGGAACGTTTAATTCCTTGATTTCCTGTGCAGTAAGCTTTACGTCGTAATGTATGCTGTGAGGACTGCTTAACATCAAAGCACTATTGTCTCCGGGAGAACACCAATTACAACCGAAGTGCGCGTACCGTCTGGCTTGTTGCTCGTCCAGTCCGATCCGCCGAAAGGCTGAAAATACATTCCCATCGTTATAAAACATCAAGGACGAGCTTGCAAGCGCACGTTCGCAGAGCGTATGCCAAAGTTTCGGTGATAGCTTGTCCATTCCGTTTACATAGCGCACGACCACGACGGGATTTTTGAATTCGGGAATAATACATTCGGCAAACAGCTCGGTCAGCTCGTTAACCGCCGATTTTCCTTGAATGTCTACGCCTGCCAAAAGCAGATATTGCGGTGCGTCAAAATTCGTAATTCTTTTAAACGTGGTGCTGTTCGTTGCATCACCGACCTGATGCTCTCCGCGCCCCATAATCAAATTGTGTTTGCAATAGTAATCGGTGATATAAGCCTTTGCCAGCTCGCGTGTTAAGACTCCTTTTTCCATATCCGCTTGATATAGCGGATATAAAATCTGATCCAATCTCCCCACTGTCAGTGTGGGGTTTTCTGAAACGTACGCGCAGTTGATCAACGTAACGATCCATAAAAGCTGTAGAGCGGATACAAAGCTGTCGGGAGCCTTCATTGCAGCCGAACGAAGATTTTTTGCCATGTCTGTCATTCCCTTGCGATCTGCCTCATCGGCGTAACGAAGGATATATGAAATAATCGCCTCATAGATTTCTACAACGGCAGACAAAAATATACGTTTTTGGTTAGATTCTGTTTGATCTCTTTGCTTGATCGCTTTCGCTCGCAATCCCGATAATCCCTCGTTCACAAGCATTTCCCACGAATAGACGCAATGCCCGGAGGAATAAAAAAGATTCCGTTTGAGATTATCCGTAGATTTGATATACTCTTGAAATAAAGCTTCTTCCTCGTTCGTCAGTTCTCTGTCCACGCATCTGCCTGCAATCAAGTCATAGCTCTCCAAGGGTACGGAAACCCGAGAAAGTAGAATTGAAAGGATTTTAGAAAAGCGTAACGGCTGTGGCAGTTCTTTGTATGACGACTTTAATTCGTTCAAAATCAAAATGCGTTCGACAGAGGTTGCAAAAAGCGGTTTGTGGACTAAGGACTGTCTTGCTTCTTCAATATTCGGTTTCATGTTTTTCTCTCCTTATAGAACACTCATGTTGATGATTCCGCACATTGCAACAAGCGTACCTAAAATACTGCGCGGAGTTATCTTTTCTCCAAAGAAAATCATTGCGGTAAAATTGACGGTAATCAGACAACCGCCCTTTATAATGGGATAAAGCACCTGAGAGGACATGCCGTAATCGTTTGTGGCAACCGTCTGTAAATAATTCGCGGCAAAGAGACATACTGCCATGATGAAAATATGTAATACCACCTTATGAGGTATCGACCAAGCATGTTTTTCTTTTTTACGCGCAGTGCCACTTTTGTTTTTGGCAATGCGGTAGCCTACCAATACAGCAAGCAATACGAGCACCGCAAATACATAGGTGTAAAAATGATACACCGTTTTGGGATAATACACACCGTGAGTAAGATTTCCTGCTTCCGTGTAGTACTGCTTATAAAGCTGCTGCGCAAAGCCTGACATTCCGTCTCCAACAGCAGCAATCAGCAGAAACAACAGCCCGAGTGCCCCACCGCCCCCTACTGTTTTTTTGCTGTGTCCCGCTAAAATGATGCTCGCAACAAGGATCATAGCAAAGCCGAGCATTTTAAGGAGAGAGATTTCCTCTCCAAATAAAAAAGCGCAAAGAATCGCGGGGATGATCGAGCCGAGCGTCAGACTGACGTCTACCGAAACCATAGAGTTTTTCTGAATCGCCAAAAGCCATCCAACAAGGAACGTCGCATTGGAAGCACCGGATAAAAGACATATCCAAACCATTTTGGGTTCGATTGCCAATGAGTGGTGCGCTCCCTCCGCAAAAACAAATATTCCTCCAATCAAGACACAGAATAGCATGCGCAACAAATTAAACAAAAAGGAATCTCCCGTGTCTTTTACATACCCACCGATCCTTTTGCCGCAATATCCCTTGACAGCAAGGCACAAAAGTGCCACAGCTATAATTCCGTACACCATGATTTTTTGAAAACACCCCGATACTACAAAAATCACACTTACATTATAGCAGAAGATAAGCGCAATGAAAATGTATTATTGTGATAGACCTTGACTTTTCTGCACAATAATGCTATAATGAAAGCAAAAGAATGCAAGGAGAGCGCACTATGAAAATCATTTCTTTGACTAAACTGTGCTATACAAATATTGATTTTGAAATCATCGATGTTTTTCACGAAAATTGGTTACAGAAGAAAGAATTTTCGCTGTACAAATACAAGGCGCGACCTTCCAGCGCGCTTTTTTTCGTATGCTCTGATGCAGAAGTGACGTTTTTTCTTTCAGACGGCACTCAAAAAACGGCGGCAAAAAACGGTGACGTTTTGTTTATACCCAAAGGAACTTGTTATTACGTCCGGGTGACGGAGGATGCAAAAAAAATCGATACATACACGGTAAATCTGTATTTTTGCGATAATCATCAAAATGAATTGCTTTTAAGCGATAAAATAGAACAGATAGCCCATTTTCATAATAATCAACAGCTCATTCATTTGAAAAAACTGAACGATGCTTTCCACGGAGTAACCGAAGCATCGCATGGAGAAAAATGCAATTTTGTAAAAACAAAAGGAGAGCTTTTCTTATTGCTTGATTTGCTCCGAAATTTCTCTTCTCAAAATTATTCCTTTTATTATCCTATCAAAAAAGGAATAGAAGCCTTAATTGAGGAATGGAACAAGAGTGAAAAAATAGAAAAATATGCACAGTTAAGCGAGGTCAGCATAACGTATTTTTACCGTTGCTTTCGGAAATGGTCGGGAAACAGTCCTGTGGAATATCGCAATATGCTCCGCCTTTCCAACGCGGAAAGCCTTTTGAGAAGCACCGACGCAAAAATTCAGGAGATATCCCAAGCAGTGGGCTTTGCCGATCCGTTTTACTTTTGTCGTTTGTTTACAAGCGTATATGGTGTTTCTCCCAAACATTTCAGAGAGTATTATCAAAAAGATTTTTTATAAGAAAAATTCAAATGAAGCGATTGTAAATAAAATACAGAACAGATAAATTATCCTTCAAATCATCATTCTATACACACTTGCCCCAAAACTGCTCTGCTTACGCTCTATCAGTTCGGGCGGTATCTTACTCAAATATTGCCTTCCGAGAGAGGAGCTGCCGAGATATGCGCCGATATTCGTGACGGGCAATATCACCCATTTGCTCTGTTCCTGCTTGTTGGCAACGTAATACTCGGCAAGAGTGGTCAGCACCTTCAGCGGCACGTCCTTCGGCCTGAACAGCTCCAAACGCTTTGTTTGTTCTGCCGTAAGTGTCACCGCCTCACACCGCAACGCGCCAAGCTCCAAGGCATCGGCAATCGCGCTGTCAAAGGACAAAAGCCACTCGGCGTTGGTGTTCGACGAGAAAAGCGGCACTTGATATTGCTTGACCTTCTTATCCCATGCCGCATCCCATTCCTTCGTTCTCTCCGCCAAGCAATGCAAACGCTTATTGATCGTATCCGTATGATTACAGACAAATTCGGCAATGGCGTGAACGTGACGGAAATACCATCCTTCGCCCTTCTCGGTGACAAGTTCGGGAAATTCCTCGTGATACGCTGAAAAATCGGTACTGTACTGCCATTCCTTCGTAGGAGTGGCTTTTTTGTTGCTCGGCAGACTGCACCACGCGCAAAGAGCGCGCCGCGCATATTCAATGCGCTCATACGGATCACCGCCCTTTAGCGTCCCGTCGGGGTTGTGAAAGATATACCCACGGGCGAGGATTGTAAAAATGCGCGTAAGCCCCGAAAACTCCTTAATCATATCCGAGGTGAACCTACCGAGAAAAGAGGTTTCTTTTTTGTCGGTTACGGCATAGGTCAGCGTACCGATATAGGCTTTATATTCGTTCCATTCGTTTGTCATACTTTAGTCCTCATCTTTGCTTGGGAAATTTTCTGCTTTTGCTTGCAAAACGGCGGTGTTGAGCCGCCGAAGAAAAATTTGGGGCGTGACACGCAAAACATATCTGAAAAACAAACTATACGTCACGCCTACTCACCTCTTTAGTACATATTTCTCAACGTATTCCCACAGTACATCCCATACCGCCCCATATCGATAGCGGCATAGATGGATGCGACAACTTCAGGGCGGGCATTCGTGTCATGCTCGTCCTTGGCTCTGCCGTAAGCGACATCGTTATAACTGCCGATGTACGGCTCGGCGGCTTCGATTTTCACAAGATCGGCACCGGTTGCCTCGACAATCCGCTTTGCAATTTTCTCGGTGTTGCCTGAGGACGACCGTGAGAAGTAAACGACAAGTGTTTTGCCCTTTGCAGTCGGTGTGTCAGTCGGTTCGGTCGTAACGGTCGGATCGGTCACGCCGATGGTACCGATTGCTCCCGATGTAATGCTGTCAGGCTTTTTCGTGTCGTTTGTTCCATTTGTTGTCATTTGTGAGTTACTGTTGGGCGTAGTTCCGAACGGTGTATCAAGGGTTGTTCCCGTGCAAGCCGCAAGTGAGAAAATCATGATCATTCCGAGCAAGAGTGCAACCGGCTTTTTCATTTTGACTTCCCCCCTTACCAGTTTTTCCTTTCTTTCGTATGATCCTGATTGTGTTTGCGCTTTTCCACCATTTCGGCAAACCACTCCACCATTTTGGGATCAGTGTGTGAGAAGAAGGAGCTTTGCTTCTTATCCAGTGTCGCGATTGCTTTCATATCCTCGTCCGAAAGCGTGAAGTCGAACACATCAAAGTTCTGCTCCATCCGCTCCTTGTGAACCGATTTCGGGATGACCACGATCCCGTGCTGAAGCTCCCAGCGGAGAATGACCTGTGCCGAAGTCTTACCGTACTTTTTGCCGATTCCCACAAGCACAGGCTCTTCGAACATACCGCCTCTGCCTTCGCCGAACGGTGCCCACGCCTCGTGCTGTACGCCGTACTTGACCATCCATTCGTGCGCTTGGGTCTGCTGATTGTGCGGATGAGTCTCCACCTGATTGACCATCGGCTTGATGCGGGCAAAGGAGCAGATGTCAACCAACCTGTCAGGATAGAAATTGGAAACGCCGATTGCCTTGATCACGCCCTCGGCATACAGATCCTCCAGTGCTCTCCACGCACCGTAAACATCCGCGAAGGGCTGATCCAGAAGTACCAGATCAAGATAGTTGGTTTTCAGTTTCCGCATGGATTCCAGCACCGATTTCCTCGTCTCGTCATATCCGTAATGCTCCACCCAGACCTTAGTGGTCAGGAAAATCTCGCTACGCGGCACGCCGGATTTGGTAATCGCCTCGCCGACCTCTTCCTCATTGAAATAGCTTTGTGCCGTGTCAATGTGGCGACAGCCGACCGAGAGCGCGTCCAGCACGCACCGCTCGCATTCGTCCTTTGACACCTGATAGACACCGTAGCCGAGCTGCGGCATTTTCAACCCGTTTGATAACGTTACAAATTCCATTGTGGAACACCTCCCTTTTTCTTTTGTGCCTTTATTGTATCACACAGAACGGGAAAACGGAATCTCCGAAAAGTTCAACGCATTAACTTATAGTTAAAGCAAAAAGCACCCGCCCGCAGGCAGGTGCTTTGCTGATTTGTTTAACGGTTGACGATCTCGTCCACCGTCCGGATGAATTTTCTGACCTGCTTTGACAGCTCCGGAGAATACATATCCTTTATCCTGCCAGGTGTAGTGCCGCCGCACGTATTTGCCGAATGTGCAGCGATTCAAAGTCAACATTGATATTTTCTCCAAAAAACAAGACTATTGTGCTGTTTTTTGATATTATAGTATATTGATAAAAGTCGGTCAAGTCGCTATAATGGTTATAATAATAAAAAAGCGGAGGGATTTTTTATGAAAAAGGTTCTTGTAATCGGCGGAACGGGCGCAATGGGAATTTATCTCGTACCTCTCTTGCTAAGAGTGGCTATTCTGTCACCGTAATAGCCAACGATGCCGTTTTGCCGGCGGACTATGAAAACGTAAAGTTTATTAAGGCGGATATGTTTGATCTTAGCGTCGTGCGGACAGTCGCCGACGAAAATTTCGACGCCGTGGTCGATTTTATGATCTACAACACCGCAAACTTTGCCAAATACATCCCGGTTTATCTCGACCACACTTCTCAATACATCTATTTATCGTCTTATCGCGTGTTTGCCGATCAGTGTCACCCTGTAACGGAAAGTTCGCCACAACTTCTGGACGTCAGCACGGACTATGATCTGCGCTATTCGGATGATTACAGCATTTATAAGGCAAAGGGCGAACGCTTTTTGCGCGGATACAATGCAGACAACTGGACGATTATCCGCCCGACAATAACCTATTCGAAGTACCGTTGCCAACTCATGACGCTCGAACGCCCGCAGATCATGGGCGCGCTGAAAGAGGGAAAACCGGTCGTTCTTGCCGAAAACGCGATGAACGTTCAGGCGACAATGACGTGGGCGAGTGACGCCGCCAAAATGATGAAAGGGTTGCTGTTCAATCCGAAAGCGTTGAAAAACGACTATAACGTCACGACGAGCGAAACGCATACATGGGGCGAAATTGCGCAGTACTATAAAGATATTTTCGGCTTGAAATACGTGATTGGAACAGAAGAAGAGTACCTTCGCGCGTGGGCAGGCGGCGATTACGGAATAGGGATGAAGTGGCAGTTTCGCTATGACAGAATGTTTGACAGAATTATGGATAACCACAAGATACTGCACGATACCGGGCTTAATCGTCGCGAACTTACCTCTTTGTTCGACGGCTTATCGCGTGAAAAAAATACTCTTATGGACTTCTGATTCACGCAGAAAACAAATATTTACTTTTTCATGAATCTCCGAAACGTTCATCGCATTCACTTATGGTGAAAGCCAAAACACTTGTCAAAAGACACGCGCTCTTCCTCATCCTTTTTGTTCAGCTCAGAGCTTCGTATTCCTTGTCGCTTACGGC
Organism: uncultured Eubacteriales bacterium; assembly: GCA_934489945.1. Classification (GTDB taxonomy): domain Bacteria; phylum Bacillota; class Clostridia; order Oscillospirales; family CAG-272; genus RGIG8775. The sequence goes on along the minus strand of CAKSSY010000036.1, from coordinate 9,232 downwards.
ACCACACCATTCGGTTCTGCCGTTCTCACCGGGACACTCCACGGCAATATATATGAGAAAACCAGCTGTCCTTCGCCGCGCCGTGCCAGTGTTTTACACCCGCGGGAATCGTTACAACATCGCCCGGGTGCAGTTCCCGTGCTTCCTTTCCCTCTTCCTGATACCATCCCCTGCCATCCGTACACAAAAGAATCTGTCCGCCGCCACTTGTGGCATGATGGATATGCCAGTTGTTGCGACACTTCGGCTCAAAGGTTACATTTGCCATAAAGATGGTCTTTTTCGGATCGGTCAGCGGATTCAGATAAGAGTTGCCGACAAAATATTGTGTATAAGCCGTATTCGGTTCACCAAGTCCGAAAATTCCGCCGAACTTCCCGTCGTCATCGGCATAAATGTCCTTTGCCTTGCGAAACGCCGCCCATGCGTTTTGCCAGCCGGCATAAAACGCCACATGCGTAAGAAGCTCTGCCATCTCGCTCTTTGTCACGCCGTTTGTCTTGGCAAAGGCAAGGTGATGCTCAAACGATGAATCCATTAACCCCTTTGCCACAAGCGTGGTAACGGTCAGCATGGAGCGGATTTTCGGTGACAGCCCGTCGCCCGACCAAACCTCACCAAACAGAACATCGTCGTTCAGCTCGGCAAATTTCGGCGCAAATCACCGAGAATAGTTCGTCCTGCAGTTTGCTTGATTTTCATGAGATTTTCCTCCTATTTTCGATTTATAATTTCCTCGACCGTCCTGACAAATTTCCATACCTGTCTTGACGGTTCCGGTGAATACATAATTCCGTAAGGTGCGGTCACGGGCATCGCTGACGGCACAATACGAAGAAGCGGATGCACATTTTCCCAACCTTCCACCGCGATGATGGGCAGGTTGTCTTTGACCGCCGTGTTAAACGCCGCAAGATTGAAAAATTCAAAATCCACCACCCTTACCCCCTCCTCTTCACAGGCGGAACGCAGTTCATCAATATAACAGTTCCATCCGCGACGGATAAAAAGAACACCGGTATTTTTCAGATCCGCAAGGGTAATTTCTGCATTTGCTACAAGCGGACTTGTCATCGAAACAGCGAACGAGATGATTTTATTTTCCAGATGAATGACCCGAAAACCACGCTCCCGCATAAACCGATCGTCGTAAATGCCTGCCACCACATCAATCTGCTTGCCGAGATTGCGCAGAATTTCACGCGCGTTTTCGGGGGTATTTTCAAACGGAATCAACTCGATCTTCAGATTCGGGGCAAGATGTTGAATATCCGCCCAAATGTCAAGGATAAATTTTGCGGGGGTCATCACCTACGTACCGATGCGAATGGAGCGTTGATTTTCCCGACGGTCAATCTCGCGCGCCTTTTCCACCGCGCGCTCCGCGTAATCCACAAGATATTTCGCGTCGTCTAGAACGCTTTTACCCGCCTCCGTAAGTTGCAATCCGCGGTTCGTACGGGAAAAGAGAGTCAAGCCAAGCCTCCCCTCCAGCGCGTCAATCTGTTTCATCACCGCTGTGGGAGAAATGAACATCGCCTCCGCGGTTTTGGAAAAGCTACCGTTCTCCGCAACCGAAAGAAAGGTAAATAACTGGGGGGGAATCATCCCGCCGCCTCCTTTGCCTAACCCTTTTACTTGAATATAGTATAGCATATTTGAAGAAGAAATTTAAGCCAAACCTATAATACCAAAACGAAATAGCCTCAAAAATGTCAATCGGAATTCCGACATTTTTGATACGGTCATTATCGTTTTTTGCCCACTGTTTTTTGTTTTCGGAACTCTTTGATGGCAAGATGGCGGTGTTAAAAACTCATTTTGAGGTTTTTAACACCGCCATCTTATGTCCGACAGACAATATATGCCCGTATTACAATCCTTGCAAACAGGAGATCAAACTCCTAAAGGCAAATATCATAGCAAAATACAGGAGATTCTACCATGAACAAGAACACATTCCATAAGACCACACTCACAAAAGGCGAGGTCAGTGTCTACAATTTCGGCACCGTAAAACTTCATGCCTACAAGACAAACGATTTTATTGATGATGAAGTTTTTATTGTCGAAAAAAACGGTAATGCTGTTGTGATAGAATCTCCCTGCTTTCATGACAACATTTCGGAACTGACAGAATATCTCACAGATAGGAAAGTCGACGGTGTCCTTGTCGCCTATCACGGTGCAGGTGCAACCTTCCTGCCAAAAGTTCCAAAGTACGCGACTCAGAACGCTGTTGAATATTCCGAAAACGGCGGTGGAAAAGCGCTCATAACAAAATTCACAACCACATTCGGCAGTGCTTTTGACCATACTGTACATCAAATAACAAATATCATCAACAAAGGCAAGGTAATCATCGGCGGAATGGAATTTGTCATTCATCCGACGCAATTATCACACAACTTCGCGGATATATCGAAAAAGGCTATTGTCTGATTCTGACCTCGCACTACACGCCGGAAGACCTCAAGGATGCCGAAACCAAGATTGCATATCTGGAAGATCTGAAATTTCTTGCCGCAAAGAGCAAAGATGCAACCGATTTTAAGGAAAAGTGTCTTCCCGTTATCCGCAGTATTCGGGACAGAACTATCTTGACATGACCGCCGGATTCTTTTTTGCCTGATATGCCGCAGTCGGAAAGAAGATGAGGCTCATGCTCAATCTTTCGGATGAGAGGCATGAAATCGTTATCTTCCCTTTGGAAGAGCCGGCACAAAATGCTCCTGAAAATCTCCCCCGTTTTTCTCGTTCCGATTCCATCAAATTTAGTAACAAAATGGGCAAAAACATACCAAAACAATCCTGAAATTGCAAAACACCCCCTCGAAACCATTAGAGTTCAAGGGGGTGTTGGTGCCATCCAGACTAAAATCCGAATCACACCATCGTGGTATAAAGTTTTGCATATTGCTACGTGTTTCCGATAATTGGCGGCGGCAACTTGCCGCTGGTGGAGTATTTCAACCCAAACTCGAACTGTTTGGGTTCGGTTTACTCTCTAATGGTGGAGATGGGGGGAGTCGAACCCCCGTCCGAAAACCTCTTGATATGACCTTCTCCGGGTGCATTCTGTTATTTAAAATTCCCCTTACAGGACGTCAGCAGACAAACTTCCCGTTTGGGTAGCTTTTTTATGCGTGATCGGTTCAAAAGCAAACCACCGATGCACGGTCATCGCTCATTGACGCCCAAATCGAAGTCGCGATACTCCTCGACAGGACGGGCGGTCTTATGACCGCAGCACTGCCTTTAGGCAGCCATTGCTACGTTATTATCGTTAGCGTTTAAATTTAAGTTTGAACCGTTTTAAGAGTTGCTCAGCTCTACCCGCTTATCCTATCTCAAAATCCCCGTCGAAACCCTTACACCCCCATAACAATATAATTTATTATACACCAATTTCTTATATTTTTCAAGGGCTTTTTCATTTTTCTTTTCGACATTCTTCCGGATGCAAAATCCCCCTTGATATGACATTTTTCTGCCATATCAAGGGGGATTTCCGTACATCGGATTCTCCGAAGTCACACAAATTACCGCATCGGTGCCGTATAATCTATGCGATATGCCGCATCCAAAGCCCAACACTCGCCTTCCGAAACCGTATTTCCGCCAATCGGTGAACAGAAGGAAACATACCACTTATTATCTCCGATGGAATCCTTTCTTACCGAGACACGTGCACTTTGGACAATTAAGCTGTCATTCAACACGGTAAATCCGCACCTTGCACTTACGCCGCTCAACGCACTGCTATACTTTACAAGACGGTTTTTGACATTGGACAGATAATCGGTCTGTGTCGTCACAGGATCCGTAACCGTAACGCTTCCGGTCGATTTTCCGAACCCGTCAAACGTCTCAAAGGTCTCACAAACCATTGTTTTGCTGTTTTCACCGTTCAGACGGAACATCGTAAACATCTGAAGGTATGCCATGCCTTTTCCAAGTATATGTTCTCCCGCCCATGTCACGGTCTGACGATTGTGAATCCCGCCCTCTTTGGTAATCGTAAAATGCTGTGTGTGCGTTGCCATTTCGTTTCCGAAAGAGTCGGCGGTACTGGTTCCCTGTTCATACAGCGTCGTTGTCTGATCGAAAATGATACTGTTCCCGGTAAGTACGCGTGCCTCTCCATTCACGGGAATCTCCGCTCCATCGAGAATCAACTTGACAATGGAAAGTCGTTCGTCACCGTGGAAGCCGCCGACAAAGTCGGCTTTGCCCTCTCCTCTGATTGCCAGTGAAATTTCACCTCTTTGCAAAGCGTTGAAGATTGCGGTTGCTCTCACCTCTGTATCCGAAACCGAATTGACTCTGACAACCTGTGCGGTTTTGATACGATAATTGCTGATGTTCGTGGTGGTATCTGCTCCATAACGATCACGAATATCATTATATTCGTACTCAAAGATATAGCGGATATAATAGTCGCCCGACGGATCGGAAGTTCTGACGTAAACATGAAAAGTCTGATAACCTGTAGTAGCATTCGGAGCCTTCAGATCAAGAATCAGATTGTCAGAAGTCAGAACCGAATCGGGAAGGAGAGATTCAAAATTTTTCCGACAGTAAGCGGAAAGCTCGGCACTCTGAACCGCCGCACCACCGACAGACGGATTGTTATCCGTACCCGTGGTATCGGACGTCAGCTCCAGCATCTTCAAAGAAGAATCGGTGCCAATCAACGCCTTCATCCGTGCGGTTGCCAAAGAGGATTGCGCGTTGCCGTCTCCGGCAAACACGAAAAGAATCGGGATATTTCCATAGGCATTGCGAATTGTCGTCACCATGTTTTCAAAAGCCGCATCAAAATCTTCCTGTACAAATGCCGTCGCCGTATCATCAACCGAACCGAGTTCAATCACTGCCAGATTAGGAATATCAACAGACGGCGTATAGAAATCCGCAAAATTCTTATTTTCACCGCCATAGCAAATCGCCGCACCCTCTCGCACCACAATCCGGTAATCGGCACCAAGCGACAACGCCGACAGATACGCATAAGATTGCGTGGAATCGGTTGCAACCGATTCAAAAAGTCCCTTTCCTCCTGTCACCGCGCCACCGATATATTCAATCCGAAGAACACTTTCCGGTGAATCCAGTAAATATCCCGCCGAAACAGTAATGCTGTTCAGTGTCACACTTTCCTCCATGCCGTTTTCGCTGACAACACGGATGGTGTGATACCCTTCGGCAAGCCCCGTAATGAGAGTATCGTCGGCAGTTCCTTCTTTCAAGGAATAATGTTCGGTCACATTACCGTCCACGGTAAATTCCACCCGGGCAGCGGACGATGTCGCCGTCAGATTGACCGAAATATCTCCTTTTCCATAGAAACGGTATTCAACGCCAGCCGCCGCAGATGCAAGCGAAACAGCGGTTCCGGTCTTTTGTGCATCGCCAAGCAGTTTGCCGGCGATGCCGTCATACGTCCTGGCAACAAGCTCTTCTGTCGGATCGGTGTCACGGTACACAATGGCAGATCTTCCGTAATTATAGGTTGCGCGTGCGAGTTTTGCCATCGCGGTAAGTGTGGTTCCGTCCTGCTCCCGCTTGTCCTGCATATGGAAAATATAGGAATCCATACCGTATGTCAAAGTTTGAACCTCTATACCGTCATATACAATGCAAAGTGTGAACTGTTTATTCAGTTCTGTCGCATATAATCCGTCGGTCGTATAGGAGTACACGGAATCCGAAAGCCGGACAAACGGCATTTCTTTTCCATCCACAAAAAGCACGGTTTTAGCGGCATCCGGTGTACTGAACTTGAACTGCAACGCGTTGACGTGAGAGAAAACTGCCGTTGCAGAAAGAAATCTTACACCATCGGTTTCATGATTGGTCACAAGAACCATAGAATCTTCGGAAATACCGGGAAATTCGGAAGGTGCGGTCGTCAGCTCACTGTCAACAAGGGCATCGGTGTTATGTCCTGTATACACCTGCGCCGCCGAACCGTAGGCAAGCAAATCGCGAACCACCGTTTTCATGGCAGCACTCTTTTGTGCAGTCATTCCGAGTGTCGCATCCGACATTCCGAGAAGAGCATAACAATAGTCTTTCACACTGTAAGTTAAGGAATGAAGTACTTCTCCCTCGTCTGCAATATCATTGCCGTTGTTGTCGGTAAACAGAACCATCGTCACAACATCCCCGATGCACTGTGGCGTAATCCCGGTAAATATGTATCGGTAGGTATTTTCACGATAAAGCGTCGGAGTCAGAACAACGGAATGGTCGTTCATGGTGACAGCCAATTTGGCGGCATTATGATTCTCCTGCAAAAAAGCATAAACGTTGAGAGAAAGATCCTTCCCGACCGTAACGCTCGCACTTGTGACAGCACTCATGGTATCCGCCGTAATCGTTGTTACGGACATTTCGGTTCCCTGCCATCTTTTGCCATCAAAGGTAAACGTGCCGACAACACTCTCACGATTCTCAAAGCTGCAACCGTAATTTCCTTTCGGGGTCAATGTGAATCCGTTAAGTGCCACGCAAATCGAATCTCCCAGTGTCGAAAATTCGTATTGCGTGTCGGCAAGAAGAATCACAGGATCGCTTCCCGCATCGGCAAACGCCCCGGAGATTTCCGTATAACGGGTTCTGCGACCGTCCCGGTCAATCTCGGCTAAGGCATCGGTAAAGATAATCTTCCCGTCGGAACGGATTTTCGCCACACGACCCGAGGAACAGTCCACAACTCCCGGAAGAATAGTTTCCTCGATATATCCCGTTCCGGCTGTAGCAACCGGAGTACTGTCGGTCGTGACCGTACCGGGGAACCAAATGCCGACCGATCCCGAAAAATCGGGAGCTATCGTGATAGAAGTATCTCGGTAGTTATTGCCATAAAAAGCAATGTCGGAATTTACAACTTGTCCCGTGGAAAGGGTTTTGGCGGTATTTCCGCGAATGATGGCATTACCGGAAAGAACCACAGACGCGGCACCGTGTACGAAGCAAACTGCGCCGTCAGAAACCGAGTCGTTATTCAGAACATCCTCCAAAACGCCGTTTTGATTGTTTCGAATACTTTGATTCCCGATAATAAGCCCGCCCGACATCTCAAATCGGGACATCCACGCCAGATACACGGCAGGTCCCATCATGGAGGTTCCGGTACTGTACCCACCGGTGATTACACCGCCCGTCATGATGAATTTGGCTTTTTCATGAAGATAAACATTGGCACCGCGCTTTGCGGTATTGTTTTGCACCGAGCCGCCGTTCATCGTGAGCGTTGCACCGCCCGACACATAAACACCGCCGCCGCAACCGATATTGTTATTGATATTGTCCAGCTTGCCGCCGCAGATTGTTGTACCGTTCTCAATCGTAGCGGTTGCGCCGTCCGCCAGATACAGTCCTGCCCCGCTGTGATTCACAAAAATCCCACAGCCGTCCAATGTTATATTTTCGAGCTCCAGTGAACCGCCGCCGGCAATGGTAATCATGGAATTGTCAGTAAAGGATGTGGCACGTGAAACCGTGCAAATGTTTCCGACATCCGGCAAAGAGCGAAGAACCAGAGAGGACGCAACCGCAATGTTGGCAGTAAGCGTAACATCACGGAATATTTCAATTACGGCATCCTCACTTCCGACAGCCGCAAGAGCATCGGCAAAAGTCGAATAGATCCATGTGTTTCCCGTGTCAACGGAATATCTCGTATTCAACGTCTCATCGGTAGGAACGGCAAGAACCGTTCCACACTCAGTACACACTTGAGGCAATGTTGCCGTCGCCTCTGCTCCCGGCGTATGAATATGGGCAACTTCAAATGTGTTTTCTTCATCCGTATCAATTGCACCGCAAACACAGCTTCGGAAATAAATCGCTTTCGATACAGCGGTAGAAGGCGTTTTAAGTGCGGCATCCGTGATCACCTCACGGTCATAGAAATGGCGGTGGCAGATCTCGGTAGCGGCACAAGCAGACTTTGTCACCGTGATTTCGTCAATATAAACGGGAACTGTCTCCGTGCCGCCCCAAAAAGCAAGAAGTCCGATCTGCTGTTCCACCATCGTTTGGTCAACGATCAGATCAAATTCCACCGTCGTCCACTCGTTTGCCGGAAGTGTTTGAGAAATCTCCCGATAGGAATTGGCATAGTATGCCGATGTCGGATTTTCGGCAGTTCCCTCTCCCTTAGAAACCGAACGAACCCCACATCTGAGTGTTGTTTCCGCCGATGTCAGAAGTCTTGCCTTGACGTGATAAACAACTCCGATGTCTGCATAATCAAACGAAGAGCGTTTCAGAAGATTATAAAATCTGGCAATGTTGCCCGCTATGGTAACAGAATGCCCGATTCCCGTCTCTTCCGACTGATAGTCGGTGTCGGCAAAAGAACCGTTCTCCAAAACCGGCGTGGGAACCACTTTCAGATAATATGATGGACCACCTCCGCGTCTTGCCAATGCAGTCTCGGAGTAGATGCGGTTAACTTCATCCGAGACTTTCTTTGCCGTATCGTAATACAAATATCCGGTGTCCCGCTGAAGAGGGACGCTGTCAAAAGTCTCTGTCACCTTTTCATCCGTAATCTCCGTAACTTTCAGATTATCTACAAAAAACTCTTCGCAAACATCATTCATAATCCGGATACCGAACAGACCGCGCTGATTTGCAACCATACCGGCATCCACCGTTACCTCATAAGTCAATGTCTGCCATCCGACATCCGCAAGTGTATAGGTTTTCACCTTGGTTGCTGCGGTCGAAGTCTCGGCTATCATCTCACAATCAACGGCGATACCGGCAACCGGTGCCAAAACATCCACCGAAATGCGGAAAGTCCGCCCGATATCGTAAATATTAAGATCCGCCGATTTGAGAACATTGTAAAACTTGGCTCTGCCGCCTTTCATCACGCTGTCCGTATAACGCACCGAACGACCGAGTCCGTTGTCGGTGTCACTGCTGCCTATAACGCCATCCGTAACCGTGGGTGTATATGCCGTAAAAAGTTCTATATATCCGCCCTTGACCGCAAGAATCTTGTCCGACGCAACCGAATTATGAAAGTCATCGGCGGTCACACCTGCCGTGCGATAAAGAACCTGGTAATTGGCATTGTTGGCACTGTTCTTCAGAAACGGTCCTCGTCCGATGGGGGCTGTATCGAAGGTTTCTTCATAAGTATAGTCGGCGTACCTCGGTGCACGGATCACAAAAGTCGCGTACTCTCCGGCAAAGGAAAGTCCTGTAA
>CAKSSY010000035.1 GCA_934489945.1 uncultured Eubacteriales bacterium | reverse complement strand
CCTACAATGAGGTGCTGAACACGGATGATGCGGAAGCATTGACAAGGTTGGTTGCGGCATTTGTCTGTGACAGAGAGATTGCGGAGGTGTTCGGAGATGAAAACAACTGAAAAAATTGAACTTCTGCGGGATTTGTGTCAGGCGTTCGGACCGTCCGGATGTGAGGATGCGGTGCGTGAACGTATTTTGGAAGAGGGGAAAAAATACTGTTCCGACTATACTGTTGATCGCATGGGAAATTTGGTTTTTCATTTTTCGGCGGAGAAAGCGGGACACAAAAAGCTGATGGTGGCTGCTCACATGGACGAGGTCGGCTTTATGGTGAATCGGATTACCGATGAGGGGTATCTTAAATTTACGTTACTCGGCGGCATCGACGAGAGAGTTCTTTGCGGCAGAAACGTGAAACTCGGCGATGAGAAGGGACAAACGGACGGTGTTATTGCTTCAAAGGCAATTCATCATCAAACGGCGGAAGAACGCAAAAAAACAACACCCGTGGAGGATATGGTGATTGACATCGGTGCTGTGGATAAAGCGGAAGCCGAAAGGCGGGTGCCGATCGGTTCGTTTGGGACGTTTGACGGAGATTTCTGTCTCCTCGGCGGGGAAAAACCGTATTTGAAATCCAAGGCTCTCGATGACCGTCTCGGTTGTGCCGTGATGCTTCTTGTCATGGAAAAAATTTCCCGGGGAATGATCGCACCGACCTGTGAAGCGGATTTTTGTTTTACCGTTCGTGAGGAACTGGGGCTTTCGGGGGCTCAGGTGACAGCTCGCCGGCTCTGTCCGGACTATGCCATTGTGCTTGAAACTACGGCAATTGCGGACATTCCGGGAACCGATCCTTCCCTTCGGGTTGCCGACACCGGGGCGGGAGGTGTTTTATCCTTGGTGGACCGCTCCACCATCTATGATCGCACCTTTGTCGATTTTGCTTTGAGTATTGCGAAAAAAGACGGGATTCCGGTTCAAATCAAGCGTTTTGTCTCGGGTGGTAACGACGCCGGACACATTCAGAGAACCGGAAATGGGGTAAAGTGTCTTGCACTTTCGGCTCCGACCCGGTATCTTCATTCTCCCGCCTGCATGGCGGCATTTGCCGATTATGAAGCAATGGAAGCTCTTGTCGGGGCAATACTTGCTGACGGCGATTTTGAAAGGAAGGCCTGATTTTTTATGTACGATATCGTAAATGAACTTGTAAAAACCCAGGGGATTTCGGGCAGAGAAGGGAAGATTGCGGAAAAAATCACCGCATGGATTCGCCCGTATACCGATGCGTGTTATACCGATGCACTTGGAAATCTGATCGCGCTCAAGCGTGGAACGGGTAGGGACAAAAAGAAGATCCTGCTTTGTGCTCATATGGATGAGATCGGTTTTCTTATCACCTTTATCGAAGAAAACGGTTATCTGCGTGTGGCTCCGGTTGGCGGTATTGATTTTATTGCCTCGGCGTACTCGGCAGTTATATTGGAAAACGGCACTCGCGGTGTTTTGGTTCCGGAGGAAGAAATCGAAAAAAAAGAGGACTATAAGGGTACAAAATTTTATATCGATATTGGAGTACAAAGCCGTTCGGAAGCTGAAAAATATGCAAAGATCGGAGATGTTGCCACGGTTGAACCTTCGCTTTTCCGTCTTGCCGGAAGTTGTGTGGCGGGACGTCCGTTGGATGACAGAATCGGGTGTGCCGTGCTTCTCGGAATCGCGGAAAGACTCGGTCAGACGGAAGACGATGTGTACTTTGTGTTTTCGGTACAGGAAGAGGTCGGATGTCGCGGTGCCAAAACGGCTGCTTATTCAATCGCGCCGGACTATTCTCTGGTGTTTGATGTCACAGGGACAGGTGATGCCATCGGCGCAAAGCCTATGGCGGTGAAGGTCGGCGGCGGTGCGGCAATTAAGGTCAAAGACAACTCGGTGATTTGTCATACGGGATTGGTCGCGGTACTTGCTCGGCTTGCCGAAGAACAAAAAACTCCGCATCAGTTTGAAATCTTGACCTACGGCGGAACCGACACATCGTCTGTTCAGACTTCCGGCATGGGGTGTGTTGCGGGGGCACTTTCGATTCCTTCCCGCAACATTCATACGGCGGTTGAGGTTGCCGATCTTGCAGATGCTGAGGCGTGCCGCGATCTTGCACTTGCTTTTATTCGGAATCATAAGGGAGTATAAAAATGGAATTTTCAAAAAAAGTTACGGATCTTGCCGTCGAGGCGGAAGGAAAACTTGCCGATATTTTTTCGGACATTGACAAAACGGCGTTTGACAACACTTCCAAAATCATGGACGCTTACCGAGAGTTCCGCGTTTCAGACACGATGTTCAATCCCACCAGCGGATATGGGTATGACGATCACGGCAGAGAGGTGATGGATCGGATTTTTGCACGGGTTACTGGGGCTGAGGCGGCGTTTGTCCGCCACAACATCGTTAACGGAACACAGGCAATTACGATCGGTCTGTTCGGACTGCTTCGTCCCGGAGACCTTATGTTGTCCATTGCGGGAAAGCCATACGATACACTGGAGGAGGTGATCGGTATCGGCGGGAAAAACGGCAACGGCAGTCTTGCTGATTTCGGTGTGGATTATGAAAAAATCGATCTGTTGCCGGACGGTGGTTTTGATTTTGAAGCGATCGGCAGAAAACTTGACGAGAATCTTGCACGTGTCAAGGTGGTCTTTATTCAACGATCCAAGGGATATCTTAACCGCAAGACTTTGAGTGTTTCCGAAATCGGAGAAGCTGTAAAATTTGTTAAGGCAAGGGTCAAGGATGTCTACGTTGTGGTGGACAATTGTTACGGTGAGTTTGTTGAACGCATCGAGCCGACAGCAGTGGGGGCGGATATGATTATCGGTTCTCTCATTAAGAATCCCGGGGGCGGAATGGCGGAGACAGGAGGATACATTGCCGGGAGCACGCGAGCTGTGGAGCTTGCGTCCTACCGTCTGACTTCGGTTGGTACCGGCGTTGAAGTCGGTGCCACGCTCGGACTCAACAAGAGTCTTTACAAGGGGCTTTTCTATGCTCCCCACACAGTGGCACAGGCACTCAAGACCGCTCATCTTGCCGCGTACATATTCGAGGCACTTGGCTATGTTGTGGAACCCCGCTATGACGTTCCGCGTCACGATATCATTCAGACCGTAATTACCGGTTCCGCGGACAAGCTCTGTGCGTTCTGTCGTGGTATCCAGAAAGGCTCGCCGGTGGACGCCTTTGTTACGCCGGAGCCGTGGGATATGCCGGGATATGCCGATCAGGTTATTATGGCGGCGGGTGCCTTTACCCAAGGGTCGTCTATTGAACTTTCTGCCGACGGACCTCTTCGTGCTCCGTATACTGCGTTCTTTCAAGGCGGTCTTACGTATGAGAGCGGGAAGATCGGAATTCTTTCGGCAGCAGAGGAAATGCTCGCGACAAAATAAGCGCGTCGGATAATGTTTACAAATATTTGTTGATATTCGTCGTTTTTTTTGGTACAATACCTATGGATTATGTTTTAATGAAAGGTGAGTTTTTTATGAAAAAGACAGTAGCAGTCCTGCTTCTCCTTGTTGTGACCTTCGGACTTTTCTCCTGCGGAAAAAATGAGGGAACCCCAAAGGGCTACCAGAATGCCTCCATTGGGAGCGATCCCTTTTATCTGTATGTCCCGAATTCGTGGACAAGTAATGCTTCAAGCGGTATTTCCAGTGCGTATTATCCGGTGACGAACCGTGTTTCTGTCAATGCTTTTTATCAGGCAATGTCGGATGTTGCCATTCAGGTTCAGACCGTGCGCGTAGTGGAAAGCCTTCAGCGTACAATGGAAAATTTCCAAATTGTCACACATCCTGCCCAAACCACACTTGGCGGATATGCCGCCTACTACTTTGAATATACCGCCAAGTCCTCCGGAGACATCATGGAGTTCCGCACATATGTAGCCGAGTGCGACGGCGGTTTCACGACGCTTTCTTTCAGTGCCAAGGTCGAGGCTTTTGAAAACTATAAGGAAACTTTCGAGGATATTGCGGCAAAGTTCACCTTCAAGGTGGAGAATCCGGAGACGCTTCCTCCGACCGGAAACGATACGTTTATTGATGGGTGGCAACTTTGCTCGGATCGCAAATATGAGTTTTTTTTCTATGTGCCGAATTCGTGGTCGGTGGATCGGACAAGTGAAATTCCGACGGCAGTCTTTTCAAACGATGGCACAGATTCCTCCAATGTAACCATGATGTCCTATCTTTTGAAGGATGGTCCGTTGACTGCCGAACAGTATTGGGAAAAGACCAAAGCGGAACTCATATATGATTACGAAGTCCTTTCGACGGATAAAGATGCCAAGTTGGGAGGGATTCCCTCATATGCCGTGGAGTATAAAATGGGATTGGTGGATATGACGTACCGTGTGAAGCAGGTGTTTTGTGCAACCTCCAACATGGTTTATGTTTTCACTTACACCTCGGACAAGGATCATTATAATGCCCACATGAACGCCGTGGACGAAATGCTGACGATGTTTGAATTCCGTTGAGAAGGGTTATATGAAAGAAATATATCTGGATAACAGTGCTACAACGCCGCTTTGCGAGACTGCGGTTGAAAAAATGAATCAAGCCATGCGGACTTACGGAAATCCGTCCTCCTTGCACGCTGTGGGGCTTGCGGCGCAAAAATTGGTGGATGAGGCGAGAGAGATCATCGGAAATCTGCTTGGTGTGAGAATGATGAAACCGGGAGAGTTGATTTTCACTTCCTGCGGAACCGAGGCGAACAATCTTGCTATTTGCGGCGTTGCATATGCCAAGCGTCGCCGCACCGCTGCCAAGATTATTACGACTGACTCGGAACATCCGTCTGTGGAAAAGGCTTTGGAGTTGCTGGAGGCGGACGGCTTTACGGTTTCTCGTATCTCTACAAGGGGCGGTGTTCTGAATTTTGAGCAGTTGGAAAGAGAGCTTGACAATAACGTTCTTCTTGTCACCATGATGATGGTGAACAATGAGACCGGGGCGATGTATGATGTTGCACGTGCGTTTTCGCTTGTCCGGCAGAGATGTCCTTCGGCTGTTACGCACTGTGATGCCGTACAGGGATTCTTAAAACTTCGTTTTAACCCGATGGCACTCGGTGCCGATCTCGTGAGCATCAGTTCTCACAAAATTCACGGTCCCAAGGGTGTCGGCGCGCTTTACATAAGCCGCGACATTCTGAAGCAAAAAAAGATTGTGACCCGGTTGCCGGGCGGAGGACAGGAATTCGGGTTTCGTTCGGGAACCGAAAACGTGATCGGAATTGCCGGATTCGGCGGTGCCGCCATGGAGGTCGGTCGCGAGCTGGATGCCAAGATTGAAAAAATGGCATCTCTACGTGAATATGCGATTCTTAAACTTTCCGCACTGGATGTCAATTTGAACATTCCGCTTGGAAAATGTGCACCGCATATTATCAATTTTACGCTTCCCCATTTGAAAAGTGAAACCATGCTTCACTATCTGTCGGGAGACGGAATTTATGTTTCGGGTGGTTCCGCCTGCTCCTCTCATTCGCACGCTCCGAGTCCGACTTTGCTGGCGTTCGGACTTTCTCCTTTTGATGCGGAAAATTCAATCCGTGTCAGCCTCTCGGAATATAATACCGAGGAGGATATTGATATTTTTGTCAATCGTCTCAAGAACGGACTGAATGTTCTCGTTCGGATCCGCAAATAAAGAAAACCTTCGGAAATGTTGCTTTCCGAAGGTTTTTTATGTCAAACTTCCTTTTTCTTTAACAATTCCGGCAAGGACATCGCACAAATTGCCGCAAAACCGAGAAGTGTAATCACACCGCAGAGAACATAGAACCACGGGGTCTGACCGCCGAGTGCCTTTCCTCCGAAAATCTGAGGGATCGAACCGATCAGAAATCCGAAAATCACCAAATAGGTTGCGCGAGGAAAACGGTGCATGACTTTTTCCATAACAAACGCGGTAAAGAGGACACCCGCTATCCCGCCGATTGCAAATGGGATAAGAGGAAGAAAGCGGAGTTTTGACACATTGTCCATCAGTTCTTTGTAAATGCCGAGCATATAGAGCATTTGTGAAAGACTGATTCCCGGCAGAACAAAGCCGATTGCAACGATGAACCCGCCAAGCAGTTGTAAAAGAATTCCCCCGAAACTCATGTTGCTCGAAAATGAGAAGAACCCATCCGGCACTAACGAAATCGCATAGACAAATGCGGCACCGATCAGGATAAAAACAAAATCGATCGGCTTGGGGCGACGCATCCCCGATGCTTTGAGAATGATGGGAATACCACCCGCAATCGCTCCCGCGAAGAAAAAGCAGACAAGGAGCGGAAAGCGTTCCATCAGCATGCTGACCAAGCCCGAAAACAAAACAAAACCGACTGCACCGGCACCACCGGTCTCAAGCAGATAGAAAAAAGCCTTTTTTCTATCTCCGTTTCGATGAAGAAACGCTCCGACCGATTCAATCAGTCTGTCGTAAATGCCGAGAATCATTGCCATGGAGCCTCCGCTGACACCGGGTACAGTCAGTGTACCGCCGATCCACAGTCCCTTAAGCATAGTGATAAAAATATTCTTCATGTTAAACCCTTCTATAAAAAAGTAGGAAAGTAGACCCGGTATGCTTCTTGTTTTTTATCAGAGTGATTTGATAAAGGAGAAATATTCGGCAATGAGTTCCCACGAATCCGGCTTTTTCCCTTCAAAGGAAACGAGACCGTCGTAGCCACCGCTACGCAAAGCCGAAAGAAATGCCTTGTAGTCGGCACAGTCATCGAAAGTCGGCATGGAACGTTTGACAGGGCTTGCGATATGGACGTGACCCAGCAACGGAATACAGGGAATCAGGTCACGGAGTTTTTCTCCTCCTTGCATGAAGTGGTAGAAATCGACGTGTCCCCGGATGTTGTCGCGCGCTCCTTGCTTTGCAACGTTGCAGGAATCTGCCGCCGTGTGAATAATGTTGGTTTCCTCAGCGCGAAGAGGCTCGATCACGATGGTCATACCATGCGGTTTTGACAGGTCGGCGGTAATACGGGCGATTTGAACGATTTGTTCAAATGCTTTTTCCATCGGGAAGCCTTCCGGGCAGTTACGTGCGCTACCGGAGCCGAACACGATGTTCTTTACGCCAACGCGCGCGAGGCGGGAAACGCTTTTTTCCAACCACGGAACAATCTTATCGCTTTGGTTTTCTCCTGTCAGGCGGATGTCGCCGGGGAACAGACCGTTACACGCCAGAATTTTACCGGGAAAGCTATCGGCAATCGCCGCAGCTTTTTCAAAATCCCCGTCGGAGAGTTTGCACAGTGCGGTGTTGCCGACTTCAATATAATCGGCACCGGCATTCAGTGCTTTTTCCAGATTATCGATTGAGGTACAAATTCCGAATTTCATATCATTTCCTTTCGTTCGTCGAGATAAACAGTTTTTCCCGTTTGGGCGGATTCATAAATTGCATTGATGAGTCTGACACAGTCGGCACCGACCGCAGGCAAAACTTCCGGATCGCGATCATTCCGGACGGCAAGGATCATATCTTCCACTACATGGCGGTGACCGTAGAGCTTGTCCGGTTCCGCCTTTGCCGCTTCACGATTGCCTTTGCCATAGTGATCCAACATCATTTGCTCTTCATCCTCTTCATCCATGTCGTCCACGGGATTTTTCATTTTCCATGTTTTGAGGATGTCGGCATCGGCTTCAATGGTTCCGTCCGTACCGTAAAGCATGATTTCGGTAGAAATACCGGGATAAGCACAAGTTGTGCTGACAAAGGTTGCGGTGGCTCCGTTTTTGAATTTCACAAGCGAGGCAGTCAGGTCTTCGGTTTCAATCTGATGATTGTAAATTCCCATGGTAGAAGTGACCGATTCCACATCTCCCATCAGCCAATGCATGAGGTCGACGGTATGGATTGCCTGATTCATGAGCGATCCGCCACCGTCCATGTTCCATGTGCCGTGCCAACCGCCGTTGTCGTAGTATTTCTGTTCGCGATACCATTTTACGGCGAAGGTGCCGAGTATCAATTTTCCCAGGCGTCCGGTTTCAACAGCCTTTTTTATCGGAAGCATATTCAGGTTATAGCGGTTCTGAAAGACACATCCGACCTTCACACCGGTACGTTTACGTGCCTCCTCAATGAGAATTGCACGTTCATAAGTAATGTCGAGCGGTTTTTCAACCAAGACATTTTTTCCCGCTTCCATGGCACGGACAGCAAAATCGGCGTGCATGGCACTCGGCAGGCAGATGCTGATAATGTCAATCCGATCGTCTTTTAACAAATCCTCAAAATCGCGGTAACGTGTAAGGTTCGGATACAGGGCTGCCGCTTTTGCGAGTCTTTTTTCGTCGATGTCACAGACCGCGATCAGATCGGCGTTTTCCGAAGCGGCGGCGGCTTCGGCGTGCGCCATTCCGATTCCGAGACCCAGAACGGCATATCCGATTTTTTTCATAATATTTCTCCTCTCACATCCATTACTCTGCCAGAATTGTTTTTATTATACAACATTTATAAGCCAAAAAAATTGCATATTGATTGCCTTTTATTGCATATTTGAAACAGCCGTTTGATTTTGGAGGTGCATTTCCGAAGCCGGATTCGGCTTTTACGGCAACATTTTTTTCAGAATTGCCAATCTCGGGTTGCCCGAGAGATCGTTATGAACTTCACATTCATATCCGAAGGCGGAGCTGAGTTTACGGATGTCCTCTTTTTGGTCGAATCCGATTTCAAAGAGAAGAAAACCTCCCGTTTTCAGTCGGTTTTCGGTGTTTTGAAGGATTGCCCTATAGAAGATCATACCGTCGTCTCCGCCGTCAAGTGCGGCGCGTGGTTCAAAAAAAAGTTCATCCTCCAGGGTATCCAAAACTGCTGTGCGAATGTAGGGCGGGTTGGAAAGGATGGCGTCAAAACATTCATCTTTTGCTAGAGCATCTTTTTCCAGGACGTTGGCAAGACGGAAAGTCACACGCTTTTCCACATGATTTTGCACCGCATTTTTTTTTGCTGTTGCCAGCGTATTTTCAAAAAGATCAATAGCGAGTGCCGTGCAATCCGCGCGGTTGGCGAGTGTTGAAATGGCGATACAGCCGCTTCCGGTACAAAGATCCGCAAAATAAGCTCCGTGTGGAAGGTTTTTTACGGCATAGTCGACCAACAGCTCGGTATCGGAGCGGGGAATTAGGCAACTTTCATTTACAAAATATGTCTCACGGTAAAAGTCCCATTTGCCAAATATGTATTGAAGCGGAATGTGTTCACAACGTTTATCAAGTGCGTCCAGGAGAGCTTCGGATTCATAATTTCGCTCCGGGTTTGCAAGAATGTCGGCGTGGTTTGCAAACGTGTAATGTCCGAGAAGGAGTGATGCTTCGGTTTCGGCATTCTCAATGCCGGCGTTTCGCAGGCAATCACATATATCCCGAAATGTCATATTTCCCCTCCTTTTTCATTTTCCATTATTATAATACATTTATCTGTCGGTGTCAAGCAAAGAATCGGCAGACATACTATCGCATTGCTTTTTCCAATTTGGCAAGCGCGCCTTTTTCAATGCGGCTGACATAGGAACGCGAGATGCCGAGACGATTTGAAATTTCCCGTTGTGTCAGGCATTTTCTTCCGTAAAGTCCATAGCGCAGAACGATGATCTGTTTTTCGCGCTCATCCAAAATACTTTCTACCAGTTCCAAAGCGCGTCCTGTTTGAATGTCACGTCCGACCTCTTCACTGACATTTTCATCTGAGCTGATAACATCACTGTAGGTTAACGGATTACCGTCTCTGTCTACATCAATGGTTTCTCCGAGCGACACTTCCACTGCCAGCTTTTTTTGCGAACGGAAGTGCATGAGAATTTCGTTCTGAATACATTTTGCCGCATAGGTGGCAAAGCGGGCACCGTTTTCTGCCGAAAAGCTGTCGACCGCTTTTACAAGACCGATTGTACCAATTGACACGAGATCCTCCTGAGATCGACCCGAGGAATAATACTTTCTCACAATGTGCGAAACCAGTCTGAGATTGTGCAAAATCAGTTTTTGCCGCGCCTTTTCGTCTCCCAGTGATGTTTTTCTGATGCACTCTTTTTCCTCTTCCGCCGAGAGCGGGGGGGGAAAATTTTGCGGTGTTCCGATTCCGAGAATCAGGTGCGTAAAGCGGGAAATCAGAGAGAAAATTTGCCAGAACATGAGTTTTCCTCCTTCAAGCCGTATTCGATTTATTCTATGCAGCGAGGAGCCTGTCTGTTGCGGGCAAATCTGTTTTTTGAGTCCTTACGAATCGCACATTTTTCCGGATGTTGATACGTCCCGGGTTATGATGTCGAAAATGCCATCCTTGCGGCAACAATCGGAAACGTTTTTTACGGGAAATCCGAACGAATATTTCGGAAGACGAAAAGCAGTGAAAAAGATTTTGGTGTACAGGACCTGTCAAAAACGGAAAAATTGTCGAGTGGCATTGACGAAAGATCTTTTCTGTGATATAATTCCATTATATTTTGTTTGACGGAGGGAAAAGATGGAAAAAAGTAAAATCAAGAGCTTGGGTAAACGGTATTTTATTGATGCCATGGGTGCGATGGCTCAGGGGCTTTTTGCTTCTTTGCTGATTGGCACGATTTTCAAGACTCTCGGTATGATTCCGGGGCTTTCGATTCTTTCCAAAATCGGTGTAGGGGCACAGGCAATTGCCGGACCCGCCATGGCGGTTGCTATCGCATGGTCTCTCGGAGCACATCCGCTCGTGATTTACACCTGTGCGGCAGTCGGTTGGCTTGCCAACAGTCTCGGCGGTGCCGGAGGACCGCTTGCCGTTCTCGTGATTGCGATTGTTTCTTCCGAGGTTGGCATGTTGGTTTCCAAAAAGACCAAGGTGGATATTCTGGTGACTCCGTCGGTCGTGCTTCTTGTCGGCGGTTTACTGAGTGTATGGACGGCACCGTTTATCGGCGGGCTTGTCGGCTATGTCAGCAACTTTATCGGTTGGGCAACAACCTGTCAGCCGTTTATCATGGGAATCCTGGTGTCTGTTGCCGTCGGTGTGGCACTTACTTTGCCGATCAGTTCGGCGGCAATCTGTGCCGCAATATCCTTGACGGGTATGGTAGCATTGAATGAGGCGGGTGAGGTTATTGCCCGTGACTATGAGGGGCTTGCGCTTGCAGGAGGTGCTGCTGTAGCGGGATGTTGTGCTCAGATGGTTGGTTTTGCTGTGATGAGCTTCCGCGAAAATCGCATCGGCGGTTTGGTCTCTCAGGGGCTTGGTACCAGTATGTTGCAGATGCCGAATATTGTAAAAAATCCGCGGATATGGATTCCCGCAACCTTGACCTCCGCAATTACCGGTCCTCTTGCAACTTGCGTTTTTCACATGAGGATGTACAGTGCGGCAATCAATTCGGGTATGGGCACCTGCGGGCTTCTTGGACCGATCGGTATTATTCTCGGTTGGTTCGGAGGGGAGTATCCCGATGCCGTGACCGCGTTTGACTGGATCGGATTGGTTTTGATATGCTTTATTCTTCCTGCTGTTTTATCTTTTGTTTTCTGTGAAATTCTTCGCAAGATCGGTTGGATTCGGGAAAACGATCTTACGTTACAGTAGCCGCAAAAGATCATTCAATGCGTTTCTTTTCCGTTTCCTATTTCGGAGGCGGGAAAGAAACGCAAAAAAACAAATTATTTTTGAAAAAACTCTTGACAATATGCCGAAAAAATGCTATAATAAAAAAGCTGTCGGCCCGTTGGTCAAGCGGCTAAGACATCGCCCTCTCACGGCGAAAACGTGGGTTCGATTCCCGCACGGGTCACCAAACGTAACAAATCCGAACTGCTTTCGATTTGCAAAACAGTTCGGATTTGTTTTTTTGTTATAACGTACTTTTTTCTCCGTTTTTTTGCGAAGAGACGCACCGCTTTTTAGGAAATCGGTGCAAAGAATTTTTCTCATTCCTGCCGTTTTGCTTGGGACAGCTTTGTCGCTTTTTCTTTGACGCTGGAGGCGCAAGGAAACGTTAAGGAAAAAGAATCACCGATAAGAGAACGCGCCACTTTTTTCAAAAAGTGGCGCGAAAACGTTTATTGCAGTCTTGCCGTGAAATTTATTCAAAATCTTGGGGCAAGGAAGGGGTGTACAGAGGAGGTCTCTTTCCGAGGGGGGGAGGCACCATTTTCCTTCTTCGCTTTTCTTATCCCACAACGGACAATTTCAAACTGTCGGCACAGGATTTTCCACAAAGGGCTTCCACAAGTGCCAGCGAAAAGGGAAGAGCCACGCCCATCCCGGCAGCGGTAATATAGTTTCCGTCCCGTACGACACGGTCTGCCGAAAGAAGGGCACCATGCAGTTCTTTTTCCATGCCGGGAAAGCAGACGGCGTGTTTGCCGTTAAGCAGTCCGCGTTTGCCCAAAATGGTCGGTGCCGCACAAATTGCCGCAATATAACTTCCCGTCGCCAGTGCGGAAGACAGTGCTTTTTCCACTGTCTCGGAGGCATCGAGATTTTTTGTGCCGGGCATTCCGCCGGGCAGAATAATCATTTCGGGAGCGTTGTCCCGGAATTCGGCATCGGCAATATCTGCCGTGACGGGAATCCCGTGTGCGCCGATTACGGTTCTGCCACCGATTCCGACTGTTGTGACTTCTTTTCCGGCACGTCGGAGGATATCCACCGGCGTGAGAGCTTCGATTTCCTCAAATCCATTTGCCAAAAACAGATAAATCATACTTTTCTCCTTTTTACAGCTATTTTCCGCTTTTTCAGGCTTCGCCCATCGGCGATTCAAAATATACCTGTCTCGCCGTTTTATGCGGCGCGAGAAATTTCATCAACCCGTATTTTTGTCCGAAAGTGCTGACATCGGTATTGGCATAAGCAAGAAATGCTTCCGAATCGCATGTGAGCGCACAGGCATCCATGCGGTGCGGGTAGCCATAGCGGACGATGCGTTTGACATAGCCGTAACGACGATAGGTCTCGGCAAGTTCTTCATTGGCGGGAATCAGACAGAGGAAATCACAGTTTGTGTGTTCCGCCGCTTCCAACAGAGCACGGCATATTCCGCGTCCGCGATACTCCTTCTTTACACCGATGCCGTAAAGGTAGCCGCCCCGGAGGTTGTCCATACTGACAGGCACAATGTGTGCCATGCCGACCGTTTGTCCGTTCGACACGAAATGCAAATGCTGAATGTCGGGGATGGAGCCGAAGATTTTCACCGTTTCTTCATCGTCGCCAAAACACTCCTGCCAAAGGGCAAAATCATTTTCTGAAGAATTCGCAGAGTTTGTCATTCGGCACTTCATTTTCCTCTCTGGTTTCGAGATTCTTGATCTTGACAATACCTGCCCCAATCTCGGCGGCACCGAGAATGGCGACGTGCGAACAGCGTTCGCGGACAGCATAGTCGATCTGTTTTCCGAATTTCTTATTGCCGAGATAGACCATCGCCTGATTTCCTGCAGAACGCAGAGCGGCGGCAAGTGCAACGTATTTTTCGTAAGGAACATCCTCAAAGCGAGTCACCAAAACCTTGGTTCCTGTGGCATAAAGATCGGGGATGAGATGATGGGTGAAGAGAAAGTTTTCGAGTGTCACGTCACCCATGCCGTAGCCCACTCCCGAGATTTTTGTATTCTTGACGAACAGTCCGACGAGATTGTCGTAACGTCCGCCACCGAACATGGCGCGGTTATTTTCCGGTGCCTCATCAAAGACTTCAAAGACAGTGCCGGTATAGTAGTCAAGCCCGCGTACAATGCCGAAATCAAAGACGCAGAAGGGGGCAAGTCCGGTTTTTTCCAGCAAATCAAAGAGTGAGAGCAGTTCTCCCGACCCGAGCGAATCGGGGCAGAGGGCGGTTGCTTCGCGGACGTTCATATTATAAAGCGTATCAAGACGCATGATCTTATCGGCATCGAGACCAAGATCGGTCAAATCCTTTTCATATGCCTCTCTTGTTACCTTGTTGCGACGATCGACGACCTTGGAAATACGTTTTGCACCCTCGGTATCGGTCTCGGCAATGGCGGCGATGACATCGTTAAAGAAACGGCGGTTATTGATATGAACTTTGAACATGGTCTCATCGGCACCGAACTCGCGCAAC
Source organism: uncultured Eubacteriales bacterium (assembly GCA_934489945.1). GTDB lineage: Bacteria > Bacillota > Clostridia > Oscillospirales > CAG-272 > RGIG8775. Next base: position 4,707 of record CAKSSY010000035.1, on the reverse strand, counting down.
ATGGCGATGGCACTTTCGATGACGTCAAAATCCGCCTCGTAGGAGTCGCATCCGAAAATGTCGACGTTGAGTTGCCAGAATTCGCGGAGTCTGCCGCGCTGTGGACGTTCGTAGCGGTACATATTCGGGATAGAGAACCATTTCAGCGGGTAATTCAGCTCGCCCGCCTTTGCCGCAACCATACGTGCCACCGATGGGGTCATTTCGGGGCGGATGGCAAGCATTCTGCCTCCTCGGTCAACGAAGTTGTAAGTCTGTTCCCGTGCCAGTTCCTCGCCGCTTTTGGCGATATACAGGTCAAGGGATTCCAGCATGGGGGCGTTGTATTCCTCAAAAGACGCGCGTTCAAGGCTTTGACGCATCTTACCGAAGAACCAGTTACGGCGTTTCATTTCCTCGGGATAGAAGTCCCGTGTTCCCTTATAGGGTTGAGTGGAAAGTTTTTCGTTACTCATTTTTTTACCTTCTGTATTTTAATATTCACATTATTGTACCATATTTCCCGTCTTTTGTCTACGGTTTTTCCCGATTTCCCGAAAATGCTTTGCGCCCGGGGACTTTTCCCCGGGCGCAGGTCCTTCTTAACCGCCGCAGCAGCAGCAGAGAATCAGGAGAGCGATAATGATGAGCCAGACAATGTTATCGTCGAACAGATTGCAAAGACAGTTATTCATAATGTTACCTCCTGAATGATTCCGGGAACGGCTGTTTGCCGTTCTCATTATCATTTTATGAGGAGGGTTGTAAAATGTTCGCGTTTTCTGTCGATTGATGCGGAGGGATTTTGACAGTATCCTTTTTCGGCGTTCTCCGATGATGTATCCGCCGGAATCTTTTTGAGAAATGTTTTCCGATGCAAAGTATATGTCGGGCGGAAAGCCCGTTTGGTTTTCAGACAATCTGCATTTCTGCCGCCTGTGCTGCCTTACGGTTGACCTCGGCAGGATCGTGATACGTCGGTACGACCTGTTTCATTGCAGTTTTGACGGCATCGGGAGTGCCGTCCGTTACAGCCTTTTCCAATATTTCGAGCTTGGCGGTAACCTCCTTACGTGAGAGTCCGCGGTCGCGCTCCACAAAGATCATATTGTTTTCGGTTTTATCCAGTTCCTCGGTTTTGACGAGCAACTCTTCATAGAGCTTCTCTCCTTCGCGCAATCCGATTTCCTGAATGGCAATATCTTTATACGGTTCAAATCCGCTCAGGCGGATCATATCCTCGGCGAGCTTGAGAATTTTGACGGGTTTTCCCATGTCTAATACATACAGTTCGCCGTTTTTTGCCATGGAGCCTGCCTCCAGCACAAGCTGTGCCGCTTCCGGAATGGTCATGAAATAGCGGATGATGCGGAAGTCGGTAATGGTAACGGGACCTCCGCTTGCAATCTGACGTTTGAACAGCGGAATGACCGAACCGTTGGAACCGAGAACATTGCCAAAGCGGACGGCTGTAAATTCCGTATGGCTTTCCTCGCGGCTCTGGACGATCATTTCACACATCCGCTTGGACGCGCCCATGACATTGGTCGGGTTGACTGCCTTGTCGGTGGAGATCATGATGAACTTTTTTACGCCGTACTTCTCAGCGGCACTTGCTACGTGAAGGGTGCCGAACACATTGTTTTTGATTGCCTCGGCACAGTTGTGTTCCATCAGCGGAACATGCTTATGCGCGGCAGCGTGAACAACGATGTCGGGACGATAAGTACGCATGACTTCCTCCACGCGCCCCTCCTCGCGCACTGATGCGATTTCCACTTCAAGGTCGAGGGATTTGCCGTATTTCAGGCGTAGTTCCTGTTGAATATCATAGGCGTTATTTTCGTAAATGTCGAGAATGATGAGTTTCTTTGGCTGGTAGCCGGCAAGCTGACGGCAGATTTCACTGCCGATTGAACCGCCTCCGCCTGTAATCAGAATGGTTTTGTCGCGATAGTAGGCACTTGTTTTGGCGTTATTGATCCGAATGGGATCACGGAACAAGAGATCCTCAATCTTGAAGTCACGCACGATAGGCTTTTTACTGACATCGTACTCGGTGGCAAATCCGTCTTTACTTTCCACGAGCGGAAGCTCGTAAATCATGACTTTGAAGCCCTCGTGGGTATAGTTATCATACAGCTCGCGTCGTCTGGCGTGGGAGAGATACGGAATGGCAACCACCACGCAGGCAATGCCGAGTTTTCGCAGAATTTCGGGAGCGTTTTCCTCGGAATAGACACGGATACCGTTGAGTGTCTGTCCGATCTTTTCTTTATCATTGTCTACAAAACAGCAGGGGAGATAGGGAGATTCCTTATTGGTTGTCAATTCTCCGGCAAGATAAAAACCGATACTTCCGGCACCGAGAATTGCGATTTTTTCTTTTTTCTGGAGGGGGGAGTCTCCACCTTTCAACGATACTGTCAGACCCGCCTTGCGATACAGGTATTGGTAAGCAAACCGTTCTATGAGAGAGAACAAACAGCCGGATGCGATAATGGCGATTGTTTGCCAGAGATTCAAATGGAAGGAATCCGGCAGAAAAAAATGAGAGACGGCGGTATAACACAAAGCTCCCGTCGCATCAGAGAAGATGAGGCGCAGGTAGCTTCCCGCTGTGGCGTAACGCACGACCTGACGGTACACGCCAAAAAGGATCCGCACGAGATAAACGGTTCCGAGCAGTGATAAAAGACCGGCATATCGGATATTTCCGCTGCCGATCAGAAGATAATACAGAGTAGCAATTACCGCAGAGGACGCGAAGTCAATGAGCAGGAGTATGTATTTTCGAAATTTGAGTTTTTCGATAAAATGAAACATATCGGATTTCCTTTTCATAAAGATTTTTTATTACAAAATAAAGTTTTTTTGAACGCAAAAAAACAGGAGTGAGTCATCATTACAATCATATCATATTCCCGCGGGATTGTCAACAAAAAAGTTTGTATGGACAAGTGTCCCGAGGTTTTTTCGTATAAATTTGTAAATTGCCCTTGACAGAGTCTTGTCGTTTGGGTTATAATAACAAGAAGAAAGAAAACACCGCTGTCGAATTTTGTTGCGGTGTCAGGAAAAGAGGAACCAAAATATGAAACACGGACTTTGTGTAATCGGTTACGGCGGCATGGGCGGTTGGCACGTGAACCACGCTTTGGAAAGTGATGTCGTAGAACTGATTGGTATTCACGATATTAAAGAAGAACGCAACCGCGTGGCGGAAGAAAAAGGAATCAAGGCGTTTCGCACGCTTGACGAGGTGCTTGCCGATCCGAGGATTGAGCTTTGCACCATTGCCATTCCGAATGACGAACATGAAAGTGTGGCAATTGCCTGCATGAATGCGGGAAAAAATGTCATTTCGGAAAAGCCGGTGACGCTTTCGGTGGCATCTCTTGAACGCATGATTGCCGCGGCGGAACGGAACCATGTAAAATTTTCGGTTCATCAGAACCGTCGGTGGGACGTGGATTATCTTGCTATGAAGGAGTTGTTCCGCACAGGCTCAATTGGTGATATTCTGAATATTGAGTCGCGGATTCACGGGTCGCGCGGTATTCCGAGCGACTGGCGCGGTTTGAAAAAGTACGGTGGTGGAATGCTCTATGACTGGGGCGTACATTTGATTGACCAAATTTTGATGCTGTTCCACGAGGTGAAAATCACAAGTGTGTACTGTGAGTTTGATCACATTACAAACAAGGAGGTGGATGACGGTTTCAAGTTGACGCTCCGCTTTGAAAACGGTGCCCGTGCCTATGTGGAGGTCGGTACATACAATTTCATTGCTATGCCGAGATTCTACATTCAGGGTATGAAGGGGACGGGATTGATTCCCGATTGGCGGGAACCCTGCCACGTGGTTGAATGTACAGCATGGCACGAGAGTGACGTGATTCCTGTCCAGACGGCTGCGGGTTTGACCAAAACCATGGCTCCCAGAGACGAAATTACTACAAAGAGCTATGATATGGAGCGTCCCGTGTCGGATGTTCACGATTATTACCGCAATTTCTGTGCGGCAATTGAGGGAAAAGAGGAACAGATCGTCACGCATGCCGAAATGCTTCGTGTCTTGCGCGTGATTGAAGCTGCCTTTGCGTCTGTAGAGAAGAATCAGGTCATTTCGTTTGCTGAATAAGATAAAGACGAAAACGGGATGTAAAAACATTGAGTTTTTACATCCCGTTATTTATTTTATGATGTTTCTGTTCATGAGGTTTCGCCACGGTCGAATAGCAACGGCACAGAGCAGAGTTCCAATCAAGGCAATGGCACACCAGCAAAGGAGGGTTGTATTCCAGCCGAAATTCTCCGAGATTGCCGCGATCCCGTATTGTGATATCGCACTTCCGACATAGGCGGCGGAGTTCAAAATTCCCGAAACCGTGGAAATCCTGCCGGTATTCCGATAGGCAGGCGGCACCATACAAGTCAGCATCAGGTTGATGCCGTGCATGGCTCCGGTGAGGAGGGCGGCAAGCAGAACCGAAACAAAAACGCTTGCTCCGTCGGTGATTCGCAAAAGGGCGGAGGTGAGGGTACCGAGTCCGAAGAATGCAAAGGAGCAGGTGAGCGGATTTTTCAGTTTGGAGCGATAAAGGACGAGTGCCAAAGAGTAGCAGGCAAGGCTGAAAAACGGCAGGACCACATTTGTGAGAATTGAGACCGAGGTGCCGAGATTATAGGCATGGGAAACGTATGTAGGCATCCATGTTGTTACAC